>DAOUQR010000155.1 GCA_030625525.1 Pseudomonadota bacterium
CATCAACACGTTTGGATGCTTGCGGTGTTTGGCCTGTGAGTAATAGATCACGATGGAATACCGCTACATTAATATTACTGTCTTTAAAGTTTGGATCATTATCAATTTTGCGAGCAATGCGGCTACTTAACTGCACGTCAGCATGCATTTCTTTCAAAGTTCGACGGTCGTATACGACCATCCCACCAGCGGCTGCGCCTAAAACAAAGGCACCCAAACAACCAGATAAAAGTGTCATTGATAATAATAAAGGGATTATTTTTTTCATGTTATTCCTCATAGCCAAATAATGAACCGTCAATTAGGTTCGCAAAAATATGTAAAATCATGAGTTGATTGGTTTGTCGTGCCATTTCTTGCTGATCGGAAATAGGGACGAGTACATCCTGTGAATTCAGAGTGTCAGTGTCGTTACCTAATCGGTTGGCGCCAACCAAAATCACGCGCATTTCTCGTTGATGTGCTGCATGTATGGTATCAATGAGAAATGTAGATGGGCTAGGGCCGGACAGTAAAATAATGCAATCTTGCTCATGTCCAAGAGCGTGTATAATTTTACTGAAACTTGCAGGAAATTGCTTTGCTAAATTGATGATAGGCAAGCTAGGGCGCTCAACACCCGGGCGGTCAACCAAGAGTTGGTTAAATAGACTGGCGATGGCTTGGTATTCTCTATCAGCACCACAAAATAATTTGTGGCCACTCAAAAGGGCACCTGATAAACACTCGCTGGCAACGGCAATTTGCGAGGCAAGGCTATCTGCTGCAGTGATTTGCGATTCAATTCCCTGCCCGTAATAATGGCGGATGCGTTCTTCTAAGGTCATCGAACTTCCTTAATTTATCATGCTGCTATCGTCAAAAGCATTCTTCACCCAATAAAAATGATGCGTATTATCATCAATACCAACTGCTACCACATCAAATCGACACGCGATTTTGTCATATTTATCGTTAGAAACCAAATAGTGTTTCGCCGCGGCTTTTATACGACGTTGTTTTGAAGGAGTAATGCTTTCGAGTGCACTGCCAAAGTCTTCACGACCGCGATAACGAACTTCAACGAAAACGGTTTCATCACTGTCTTGCATGATGAGATCAATTTCGCCGTGTTTTGGCCAGTTGTAATTGGTTTCGAGTAGCTTTAAGCCTTGTTGCTTAAGGTAGCTACACACAGTATCTTCGCAATGCTGGCCAATAACTTGGCGTGGTGTTTTAGCTGACGGGGATGGCTTTACCATTTTTAAATTGTGCCCATTGTAATTTTCGGATGATTTGACCGTTATGGCCGAGTGTTAAACGCCCAGTGACACCCGCTAAACCAAAGTGCGGATACTGCTGTAATTGGTTTAAATCTTGAGTGAGTCTAAACGCATCAATGCCCAAGGCGTATAAACGTGTGTAGCGAGTGACATCTTTCGGCCATAATTGTGCAATATGATGTTTGTAATTGCGCCATTTGGGGGATTGATTAAAAACCCACGGCATATCTGAAAATTCAATGCCATTGAGATCCCGGTCATGCCGTGGTGCATTAACACCGGCATAAATACTTGACGTTGCATAGACAGGAATATTGCCAGCAAAGTAAAACGATAATAACGGTTTGATTTGTCGTGCTTTAGACGGTAGGGCAATCAGGAAGATCATATCCGCATCTTGGCGACGCCTCGGTGAGGTTTTAAACGTGTCACCAATAATGCGTTTTAATTGCCGTGCGCGGCTGCGGTTTTCTTGATAATTCAGTACATTGCGGATGGCGCGGTTTAAATTTTGTTTTTTATTATAAGTTAACTCTGCAACAACTTTGCCGCCTTGCTGTTGCCATTGTTGTTTAAACGCAGTGGCAATGGAGTGACCCCAAGTATTTTGTGGTGCGATCACGATAGCTTTTCGTCGACCTTGTTGCCATGCGCGTTGAGCGGTTTGTGATGCTTGTTTTTGAGCTTGTAAGCCGAATTGATAAAACTCACTGGGCGCGTTGATCGTATTATTATAATTTAAGCTAATCGTGGGTATGGCAGGATCAATCTCAGCGAGCTGTTTAACCTTCGTTTTATTTAACGGGCCAACAATCAAGTCACTTTGGTTTTCCATTAATTGTTTATATACCGTTGAAATTGTATCTTTAGACGTATCATAAACCGTGAGATGAATTTGGTTTTTTTGTGATGAATCAAAGTACGCCGTCATGATTCCGTCGCGAATAGCTTTAGCGGGTGAGGCGAGGGGGCCTTCTAAGGGTAGCAATACGGCAATGCGCTTAGCTTGCTGGTTTGCTCTGATAAATTGACCTTTCAAGAGTTGTTGCGCAGGGTGATTAGGATAACTCACTTGCCATTGTTTGATACCTTGTGGCGATGTGAGTAATGCTAGTTGATACCAACCACGGAGTGTTGGATCATCCGTTGATGTCAGTAATTCCGTTAATTGTTCATCATTGAATTTTTGTAAAAGTGCCCAAGTTTGATTAAGATTTTGTTGCTGTTGAGCGGGCGTTCTCAATAACGCTTGTCGTTTTTGTGTTTGCTCAAGGGCCAGCACAATTTTATTTTGTTGCGTATATATTTGAGTTAAAAGTTCATAGTAGTCGGATTGTTGTTCGGTGCTTAATGCTTCTGGTAAGTTGATGAGTGATAATTTTTGCAAGGCATGTTTGGGGTGCTGGGTTTGATGATCTAATTGAGCTTGTAATAAAAATCGCTCTGGACTTTTAGGCGTGTTTTTCAAAAGTTGTTTTGCACGCGCATAGAGACCATCATGAATTAAACGCCCGGCTGCGCTGAGTTGATTACCTTGCTGTAAATAAACCGTCGCAGGCTCTGGATAAGGGTTTGGCGCTTTTGCTTGATCAATAAAAGACATCGGTGAATCAGTGGTCACACAGGCGCTGATCGATAAAGCTATCAACCATAAGGTGCAATTTTTGAATAAACTTTTATAATGCATCAATTATCTCACTATATATAAGGTATGCCCGTGTCAGGAAAGCTCTATATCGTCGCCACACCCATCGGAAATCTCGAAGACATGTCGTATCGTGCGATCCATACACTCAAAAGCGTCGATTTAATTGCGGCGGAAGATACGCGTCACAGCCAACGTCTACTGCAACACTACGGTATCAATACCAAGATGCAATCACTGCATGAACATAATGAAGCCCGTAGGATACCGGAAATTTGTGATCGTTTACAGAACAATCAATCAATCGCATTGATTTCTGATGCCGGAACACCGTTGATTAGTGATCCAGGCTTTAAGTTGGTCAGAGGGGTGCGTGATGCGGGCTTCACCGTTGTACCGATACCAGGCCCGAGCGCACTTATCACAGCTTTGTGTGCTGCAGGATTGCCGAGTGATCGATTTTTATTTGAAGGCTTTCTTCCAGCAACATCCTCTAAACGCTGCAAACGTTTAGAAGCGATTATTGATGAATCCGCGACTCTAATTTTTTATGAGTCACCACATCGTATCTTAGCCTGCATAGAAGATTGTTTAGCTGTATTGGGTGACCGTGAAATGGTATTAGCACGAGAATTAACAAAAACCTACGAAACATTTTTATCGGGTAAAGCGTCACAAATCATCAAGCAATTAAACGCAGACAGTGATCAAACACGTGGTGAATTCGTGGTGATGGTCACCGGCCATGAAAAAAAAGATAATGAAACAGATGAGCCAGAGCTCAAAAGATTATTAGAGATCTTATTGAATGAAGTCCCCCTAAAACAAGCTGTGAAAATAACAGGGCAGATCACGGGGCTTAAAAAAAACCAGGTCTACGAAACCGCGTTAGAACTTAAAAAGTAATCTAGCTATTTTATATCTCCGGGTGTCAGAGATACAAAGCGAGCTTATACAATTCTTTATCAATGGGTAATTGTCATTACCCAAATTTGGGTAATGAGCATTGCCCAAATGTTCGATGTATGCTATCTTATTGAAATGGATACTAGATTCGCTGCTTACAATACACACCTATATGGCCTGGACAAATACAAGGAGATTGATCTTAATCTTCGTATTCTCCAAGAGCAACCCTATATTTATCAGCATCCTGTGCTGAACCAACTACCACTGGATGTCGCTGGGATTTTTACCATTGGTGGAGGT
>DAOUQR010000237.1 GCA_030625525.1 Pseudomonadota bacterium
ATCCTGATTTAATTAATCAAATGGTTAAAGAATTTGGACAGCAGTGTGTTGTGATTGGAATCGATAGTTTGAAAGAACAAGATGATTATTTTGTTTATCAATACACTGGCGATGAAACGAAAACAACCGCAGCGCAAAAACGTACAATGGATTGGGTGACTGATGTCTGCGAGCGAGGTGCCGGCGAGATAGTTTTAAATTGCATGAATCAAGATGGCGTCAGACAAGGTTATGATATCGAACAACTTAAGCTAATTCGAGAAATCACATCAATACCGTTAATCGCATCAGGTGGTGCCGGCTGCGAACAAGATTTTGTCGACGTATTTAAACAAGCCAATGTAGACGGCGCTTTAGCCGCTAGTGTTTTTCATAAATCAATCATTGAAATTAAAGATTTAAAATACTTTTTAAATGATCAGGGTGTAGAGGTGAGATTATGATTCAATTTGATAGCGAAAAACTTGATTGGACAAAAGTAAACGGATTAATGCCGGCGATCATTCAAGATGAGAATACAGGTCAAGTGCTAATGTTAGCTTATATGAATGAACTCGCATTGCAGCAAACCCTAGAAACAAAAAAAGTAACTTTTTATAGCCGAACGAAAGAACGCTTGTGGGTTAAGGGTGAAACCTCTGGGAATTATTTGAATTTAATATCTATTAAAATGGATTGCGACCAAGACAGTTTATTAGTGATAGTCAAGGCAGAAGGTCCAACATGCCATCAAGGAACGATCAGTTGTTTTGAAAACGACAACCCAAATTTTTCAACCCTACAAAAACTCGAAAAAATCATACGGCAACGACAAAAAGATAAACCTTCTGATAGTTACACTACAAGTTTATTCGCCGAAGGTATTAATAAAATAGCACAAAAAGTTGGAGAAGAAGCCACAGAAGTTGTGATTGCAGGTTTGAATGAAAGCAGCAAAAACCTCAAAGAAGAAACCTCTGATTTACTTTATCATTTGCTGGTATTGCTCAGACAACGCGATGTTGATCTCGCTGAGGTTTTTGAAGTGCTAAATAATCGATAATGCTCTTAATAAATCCTTCGTTAACCAGCGATTCTCGGCGAACAACGACAGCGCATCCATACAGGGCTTTAGCCGATTCTTCCGCTTATTCCGTTCGCGTTGCTCTCTGCATGCGCGGCTGTGATTTAGGCTGTTCAAAAGTTTCATCTGGAATTGCTGTTATGTGATTTTTGACCTTCGCAAACTGCTATAATTACAGTATAATCCTACATTCAGTTCATTAGACCTTTGCAGTAGGCTTTAACTGCAGGATCTAGGATAATTGCGAAAATTGTTAAGCAAGCCGGAGAATCAATCTATGTCTCAAGAATTAGTATTTACGCAAAGTGCTGCGTCAAAAGTGCATCAACTTATTCAGGAAGAACAAAATCCTGATTTGAATTTGCGTGTGTTTATCACTGGCGGCGGTTGTTCTGGTTTTCAATATGGTTTTTCCTTTGACGAAAGTATCAACCCTGACGATTTTGTAGTTGAGAAGGACATTGAAGAGGATGACTCGGGAGATGCCGGTAGTAGCGGCGGTGGTCCCATCGTCCGTTTGTTGATTGACGCGATGAGCTTTCAATATTTGAAAGATGCAGAAATTGATTACACCGAAGGACTGGACGGTGAGCAGTTTGTCATTCGTAATCCAAATGCAAAAACGACATGCGGGTGCGGATCGTCATTCGCTGTCTGATTAGAATACAACGCCTAAATGTACAGGCGTTTCGGATCCCGTAATTGTCTTCAAATCAAATAATTTATTAGCCAGCCGCTGTTTAGCAAACCAAGCAAAGGCAATCGCCTCAATCCAATCCGGACCTACACCCAATTCTTCACTTGATCGACAAGCAAAACCACTTAAATGATGTTTTAAACGCGCGATCAAAAATTCATTATGCACCCCACCACCGCAGATGATTAAATCACACGCGGATGTCACATCGCGAATTTGATTTGCAATGGTGATGGCCGTTAACTCTGTCAATGTAGCTTGTACGTCTTCTGGGGCGTATTCCCGCGATAAATTATTCTCTACCCAACTTAAGTTAAAATATTCCCTACCCGTACTTTTAGGATAGGATTTTTTAAAGTAGGGATCGCTTAAACAGATATCTAATAAATCAGATTGAATGCTTCCAGAAGAAGCCCAGCGCCCATCTTGATCATAGTCTTTATCTTGGTGCTGTTTGATCCAGTGATCCAATAAAGTATTACCCGGCCCGGTATCAAAGCCAATAAATGTATCTTTATCGAGGTAAGTTATATTCGCAATGCCGCCAATATTTAATATGACACTCGCTTGGTTTGATTGAAAAATCTCACGATGAAAGATCGGCGTGATCGGCGCACCCTGTCCACCCGCAGCAATATCGCCACGACGAAAATCTGCAACCGTGGTGATCCCGGTCATTTGCCTAATCGTATGCGGACACCCAATTTGCAAAGAATTTGGAAATTCACTATTCGGATCATGAAAAATGGTCTGACCATGACTACCGATGGCTTTGATCATTGATGCATCCAACTGACTGTGTTGCAGCAAAGCGAAGACACTTTCTGCAAAAAGTTCGCCCAACTGCCTATCAATCTGTCCGAGTTGCGCCAGTTCAACAGAATCGGCATGATATAGCGCATGTAGTCGTTGTTTTAAAGCCGTCGGGATCGGATGAGCTATCGCACAACGTTGCTGCGGCGTGCCTCTAGTAAAATCAACCAGCACCGCATCAATCGCGTCGATACTCGTTCCTGACATTAGTCCAATGAAATAGTCGGTCATAATTTTTATTATTGTGCTACTAAAAGATATGGTGGCTATGGGTGGACTTGAACCACCGACCTCAGCATTATGAGTGCCGCGCTCTAACCAACTGAGCCACATAGCCATAGACGTGTATTAGGATGCGTATTTTCCAGGTGTGGGAGAATTTGTCAAGAGGCTTGTATTATCTTATAATAT
>DAOUQR010000059.1 GCA_030625525.1 Pseudomonadota bacterium
CAAACGTTTGTGACGAGTGTATTGCGCTGTTTAATTAATAGAAAAGGCGCTTATGAGCAAGTCGTCGAGTTATTACGAGATTCACCTGAATTGACCTTAGGGAGCCACAGAAGCAAACCCGCTTCAAATCGACCTATCGATATTTACATGTCGCAACTTCGAACCCTTAAGCACAAGTCAACCTGGAAAATTGATGATCACACACACCCTGTGTTAAAAATCATTGCAAGTTTGAATGATATTAACAATAGCCTCAATCCCTCAGGGCAAAAGCTCAAAGCCGGATTTGATAGTGGTGATTATAATACGCACGCGATTAAGCGGACGAAAGACTTCTTAGAAAAAATGAAAAATGAGCCCAATCGTATTGTTAATTTGCAGCATGAAATGAGCCAATTGGGTTATGGCAACTAGCCTAGCACCCAGCGGGGTCCGGCCTCCGGCCTGACCCCATTTACTCACTATATAGCCCCTAAAGATCGCTACCATTTTGAGCCGATATTCTGTTAGTATAAACGCTTTTGATGAAGAGGAATTCGACATGGCTGGCCACAGTAAATGGGCAAATATTAAATTCCGTAAAGCAGCACAAGATTCGAAGCGTGGTAAGGTTTTCACGAAGCTTATTCGCGAAATTACTGTCGCCGCTCGCATGGGTGGTGATGACATGGCGTCTAACCCACGTTTGCGTGATGTGGTTGATAAATCCTTAAAAGCCAATATGAAACGCGACACGATCAACAGTGCTATTAAGCGTGGTGTTGGGGGTGGTGAAGGCGCTGATATGGCGGAAATCCGCTATGAAGGCTACGGTCCAGGTGGTGTTGCTGTTTTAGTCGATTGTTTAACCGATAATAAAAATCGCACCGTCTCTGAAGTTCGACATGCGTTTAGCAAGCATGGTGGAAACCTCGGAACAGACGGTTCGGTCGCTTACTTATTTAGTAAACAAGGCATGCTCAGTTTCGCGCCCGGTTCTGACGAAGATAAAATTATGGAAACGGCCATCGAAGGTGGTGCCGATGATGTAGTTAGCCATGATGATGGATCGATTGATGTCATTACTGTACCTGAAAATTTCCACGCGACAAAAGCCGCATTAATTGAAGCTGGATTAGAGCCAGACGACGATGAGATTTCGATGGAAGCTTCAACCCGTGCCGAACTAGATAAAGACACGGCTGAAAAATTATTAAAAATGATCGACGCACTCGAAGACTGCGATGATGTGCAGAATGTTTATAATAACGCTGATATAGCGGATGAAATTTTAGAGCAGTTGTAGATGACGACAATACTCGGCATTGATCCTGGCTCCCGTTTAACCGGATACGGGGTGATTAAATCAGACGGGAAAACCCATGAATACATGACAAGTGGCGTTATCCGAGTTCTTGGCGATGACCTAGGCACAAAATTACAATGTATTTTCGACGGTATCCGCGAACTCATGATGGCATACCGCCCTGAAGAAGCCGGCATTGAACAAGTTTTCATGCACCGAAACGCAGGCGCGGCTTTAAAATTAGGGCAAGCACGCGGAGTTGCATTAGTCGCTGCATCTGTCCATGGCATACCCGTGGCAGAATATTCCGCCAGACAAGTAAAACAAGCCGTTGTTGGGCATGGCGCGGCTAAAAAAGAACAAGTGCAACATATGATCCGTTACATATTAAATTTATCCCAAGCACCTAGTGAGGATGCGGCCGATGCCCTTGCTGTTGCCATTTGTCATGCCAATACTCAGGCAGGTTTAGCGGGCATTCAAGGGGCCACAGCCATTAGAAAAGGAAGAATACGATGATTGGTCGTCTACACGGCATTTTAATAGAAAAACAACCCCCCGTATTAATGATCGATATTCAAGGGATCGGTTACGAAGTCGAAGCCACTATGAATACGTTTTATAAACTCCCCGAAATTAATCAAACGATCACTTTGTATACCCATTTTGTCGTGCGCGAAGATGCGCAGTTATTGTATGGATTTGCTGATAAGAAAGAGCGTCAATTATTTCGTACTTTGATCAAAGTTAACGGTATTGGACCTAAATTAGCGTTGTCGATTTTATCCAGTATTAACGCGGATGAATTTGTACAATGCGTTCAACACAATGACACCGCGCGCTTGATTAAATTACCCGGGGTTGGTAAAAAAACAGCAGAACGTTTGATTATAGAAATGCGCGATCGATTGAAAGATTGGCAAGGGGCGAGTGATTCAGCACAAGAGCCATCGACCGCGAACACCCACTTTGCCGCACAAGATGCGATCAGTGCTTTGGTGACATTAGGTTATAAACCGCAAGAAGCCTCACGCTTGGTATCAAAAGTGGACGCTGAAAAACAAACGAGTACAGAAGCAATAATACGCGAAGCACTTAAAGAAGTGGCTTAAAGACCTTTAACAGGAAAAACCATGCTAGAAACTGATCGCATTATTACCGCGAGCACACAGTCGAATGATGAAACAATTGATCGCGCGATTCGTCCAACACGATTGGAAGATTACATTGGCCAAGCAAGTGTGTGCGAACAAATGGAAATTTTTATTGCGGCCGCTAAACAGCGTCAAGAAGCACTCGATCATGTTTTGATTTTCGGCCCACCTGGCCTAGGTAAAACCACACTGGCAAATATCATCGCCAATGAAATGCAAGTTCAAATGAAACAAACGTCCGGCCCGGTTTTAGAAAAAGCCGGCGACTTGGCAGCGATGTTAACCAACCTCGAACCGCACGACGTCTTATTCATCGATGAAATTCATCGCCTGAGCCCCGTCATCGAAGAAGTGTTATACCCAGCACTGGAAGATTATAAATTAGATATCATGATAGGCGAGGGGCCAGCTGCACGTTCAATTAAATTAGATCTACCGCCTTTTACTTTAGTGGGAGCCACCACACGGGCCGGTTTATTAACATCGCCATTACGCGATCGCTTCGGCATAGTCCAACGTTTAGACTTTTATAATGTGGATGATCTCACCACGATTGTCACCCGTTCCGCCCAAATATTAGGTGTGAAAATGGACGCCGCGGCTGCACGTGAAATTGCAAAACGGTCACGAGGTACCCCACGAATAGTCAATCGTTTACTCAGACGCGTCCGTGATTATGCCGAAGTAAAAGCGGATGGCACTATCACCCCTAAAATCGCAGAACAAGCCCTCGATTTATTGGATGTTGATGTCCATGGCTTAGATATGATGGACAGAAAAGTATTATTAGCCGTCATTGATAAATTTGCAGGCGGCCCCGTCGGACTCGATAGCATCGCCGCCGCCATTGGTGAAGAGCGCGGTACAATTGAAGATGTTTTAGAACCTTATTTAATTCAGCAAGGTTTTCTAATGCGCACCCCAAGAGGACGCATGGCCACCCAAAATGCTTACCTACATTTTGGCATCAGCGTTCCAGAAAAAGTAACGGTTGCAGAACAAGATAGTCTGGCGCTTGAATAAGATGACAATTTGCGAATGCTCTATCCATGTAGAGTTTGAAGATGTTGATAGTTTTGGTATGGTTCATCATCCAAATTATTTGAAATATTTTGAAAGAGCACGTTCTGAATCGTTGCGTAGAAGAGGGCACTCCTTTACTCAACTTCGAGAGCAAGGAATTATATTTGCTATCGCTAAAGTAGAAATAGCCTATATGATTCCTGGAAAACTAGATGATGAGTGTGTAGTGAGAACCCAATGTCTTAAACAGCGGATGGCTTCTTTACACTACCATCAACAATTGTACCGAGAAAATGAATGTTTATGTGAAGCGGATATTTTAATGGTCTGCACGGATTTAAATTTAACGCCACGTCGGTGGCCTCAGTTTTTAAGGAATATAATATGACAAATGCGTCGCTTTGGATTTATTTTTTAAATGCGGGATTGGTCGTGAAGTCAGTCATGCTTATTTTAATGGCTGCATCACTTGCGTCGTGGACCTTTATTTTTCAACGTGCATTTTTCTTAAAAAAAGCACGTAGTACAGCCAAAAAATTCGAAGATAAATTTTGGTCAGGTGCGGATCTATCAAAATTATTTGTACATATTGATAATCGCCCTGAAGAACAAAGTGGTTTAGCTCATGTTTTTCACGCCGGGTTTAAAGAGTTTGTAAGATTACGTCAACAAGGTGATGTGCAATCAGATCGCATGATGGAAAGCGTTCAGCGGGCGATGCGTATTGCGAATTCACGAGAAATTGAACAGCTAGAAAAGCATTTAAACTTTTTAGCTTCTGTTGGATCTGTGAGTCCCTATGTCGGATTATTCGGTACGGTTTGGGGCATTATGGCTTCACTCCAAGCCTTAGGTCACGTGCAACAAGCTTCGATTGCCATGGTTGCCCCGGGTATTTCAGAAGCATTGGTCGCAACGGCCATTGGTTTGTTTGCTGCAATCCCAGCGATGCTTGCTTACAATCGATTGTCAGCCCGTGTTGAAATTTTATTAAATCAATACGAAACCTTCCAAGAAGAATTTTTCTCTGTACTCTATCGACAAGCGAGTGAGTGATTATGAAAAAACAACGTGTTCGTAAAAAGCCAATCGCAGAAATTAATGTGGTGCCGTATGTGGATGTGATGCTGGTGTTGCTAGTGATTTTTATGATCACGACACCCTTATTAACAGAAGGTGTGAGCGTGAGTTTGCCGCATGCCAAAGCGAAAACAATTCAATCCCCCAATCAAGTGCCGATTGTTGTGAGTGTGAATGATAAGGGGGAATACTTTTTAAATATTTCTAGCGATCCCAACCACAGCCTGACAGCGCAAGCCTTATTAACGCGAGTCGCTGCAGAAATGCAATTAGCACGACAAGCACAACAAACGCGACAAGTTTTAGTGAAAGGGGACCGCCATGTCGAATACGATAAGGTCGTGAGCGCGATGGTTTTATTGCAACAAGCGGGCGTAAAAAACGTTGGGCTCGTCACTCAGAGTGTGGGGTAAATGCTTATGCAACAAAAAACAAATACCTATCAATTACCTATTTTATTGGCGATCACGCTACACATTTTATTGTTGATGATTTTGTTATTTGATGTGAATAGTGAATCGACGAAACCCTTAGCCATGAATGTCACTGCGAAGCCGGTCAAGATTGTTCAGGCTACGGTTGTTGATCAAGAACAAGTGGCCGCGGAAATTAATCGCATTAAACAAGTGCGATCGCAACAACGTGACAATGAACTTGCTCGTCAAAATAAACTTAAATCCCAGGCCGAAGCAGCAAAAAAATTACGAATAAAAGAACAAAAAAAATTAGTGGCCTTAACAAAACAAGCCGAGCGTGCAAAACAAAAACAAATTCAAGCTCAAAAAACCGCTGTAAGAAAACTGGCGAATCTTAAAAAACAACAAGCCGAACAAGCTAAGCGAATCGCACGTATAAAAAAACAAGAATTAAAACGATTGCAAACGATCGCAAAGCGTAAAAAAGAAGACGTTGTACGTAAAGCAAAAGCGATGGCTGAACAAAAAGATCGCGCAGAAAAAGCAAAAAAATTAGCGCAAGCAAAAACAAGCGCTGTTCGCCAGTCAGCTGTTCAAAGTGAGATTGATAAATATAAATCGCTGCTGATTAGCGCGATATCCAACCGTTGGATCGTCCCTGAAGGACTTAATCCGAGCTTGATGTGTCAGCTTTCAATTCGCCTTGCGCCAGGTGGGACGGTTCTCAGTGTGAACATCGCCAAATCCAGTGGCAATTCCGTATTGGATCGCTCCGCCGTTGCGGCCGTTTATAAAGCTTCACCATTACCCGTCCCCGGTGACAGCGACGCTTTCCAACAGTTTCGACAAGTGAGCTTGAAAGTACGCCCAGAAAAAATCGTCCAAGGCTGATCATAAGCTCCAACTGAGGTCAGGCCTCAGGCCTGCCCCCAGAAAAAAACAGTCATTGCGGATTGGATTGCTTTTGTGGATTTGCTAAAGTGACACACTACTTTTGAAACCCTACTCAAAACCGAAGTACAAAGGTGAAAACAATGCGACAAAAAATTCAAATTTTATTTTTTCTTTTACTGACTCTAGTAACATCGGCACACGCGGCACTTGAACTTGAATTAACGCAAGGTATCGATAAGGCTCTACCGATTGCCGTTATCCCATTCGGTGGACAACAAGGTTTAACTGATGCGCAACAACCCAGTAGTGTGATTACTCACGATTTAAAAACCAGCGGGCGCTTTCGCACCTTACCGAATAGCTCACAACATATTCCGCAAAATGCGAAGCAAGTTGACTATGGTTATTGGCGCTCTCGACAGGTTGATAATTTGATTGTCGGTCACATTAAACCGCTCGATAACAATCGCTCAGAAGTGACCTTTGAACTGTTATCAACAGTGGGTCAATCCAAAATTTTATTAGCGAAACAATTTAAAATTGATAATAAAAACATGCGTCAGCTCGCGCATCACATCAGTGATATTATTTTTCAACAATTAACCGGTGATCGCGGTGTGTTTTCAACTAAAATCGCCTATGTCTTAAAGCAACATGCCACGAAGGCTAGAACTAAATACACTCTAGAAGTGGCTGATGTCGATGGTTATAAGCCCCAGCCTTTACTCGTTTCTTATCAACCGATTATGTCACCGGCCTGGTCGCACGATGGTCAGCGTATTGCGTATGTTTCGTTTGAAGGTGAAAAAGCGCAAGTTTTTGTTGTGAATGTTGTGACAGGGCAACGGCAGTTAGTCAGTAGTTTTCCAGGGATCAACGGCGCACCCGCGTGGTCACCCAATGATAAGCAGTTGGCGATAGCTTTATCGAAATCAGGCAGTCCTAATAT
>DAOUQR010000290.1 GCA_030625525.1 Pseudomonadota bacterium
TTATTACAGCTCGCTTAAACGCACGAAAGCTATTCGCCTCTAACATATCATTTAGTTCATCTGGAAAATGCTCATCCAAAAGTTCTAGCATTTCTAGATCACAAGGCTGATTTTGAAAGTGATCACTCGATATTGAATCATCCGGGCTAACAAAATACTTTTTGAATGACTTTTTATAAGAAGGCTCTGATTGATCAATAAAACTGATTAGCTTACTACTCGGATACATCTGATACTACACTCCGGCTAATGCTCGAACTAGGAGCATTTTACTCTGGTTGATATTACTGCAAGATTAATACTTCATGAATTTTAATACGTCTTGATCCCATCAAGACGCAGTATTTTAACCGATCCAGCCCAATAAACACAACTAAAAAATCGTTGTTAAAGGGCGTCATCCTAATCCAAAATCACTCACCGTTACCTTGCCGCGTGAAGTCACTTTTTATTTTCGAACCAACTTCAACAAGCTATTTACAGCTCATATCATCTGAATAATACCGAAGTAATATTGCCTTAATCAAAGGATCAATTAAATACAACGCACCATTTTTTTTGCGCTCAATATGATCTTTCTTCTCCAATATATGAATATTTTCAGAAATTGTTGAAGAGCTCATATTCAATTCTGTCAAAGCCGCTTTACTCGTTAAACCTTGATCATTACCTTCGGCAATAGACAGTAATATTCTTCGCTGCCCCTGTGATAAAGTCGACAACTCTCGAATCATTTCAATACGTTCTTCGTCAACAAAATCAAACCAAATTTCTTGGACGATTTCTTCATTAGGCAGTGGATCCTGCTCCCATAGGCGACGACAGAGAACATTGATATAAAAAGGATGGCACTCGGTTAAATTAAAAATGCAGTCCAAGGTTGCTGTATCCAGCATTTGCTTCCATTGAATTTCAGCATAATGATTCAAATGTAGGATATATTCTTCTTCGGGGATCCGTTCTAAAACCATACGATCACAAAGTTTATAGAGTGGTCGTGCTTTATCAAAAAACATATTTGAAAGCAGACGACGGTTACTGCCAGAAAAAATAAAACTAATATATTGGGATGCTTGAGCGACATGCCGGATCGCTCCTTCGATGCCTTTACTTTCAGCTATTTCGCCAATTTCTTGAATTTCATCAATAAATAAAACAACTTTTTGTTTTTTTTCTTTGAGTAAATACTCGAGTGCTTGCAGTGCCTCTGTGATGTTACTGGCCACCTCATCTTCAACACTGGGTATAAGTTCTACTGATATGCCCTTGGTTCCCACTATCCATTTCGGATTAACACGTTGAAAATAATTTGAAAGTATTTTCAATTTTTGTTCGAGTGGCGAGCTAACTTGATCGATGATTTGTTTAATGCCGACCAGAATTCTTTGCACAATCCGTTTAGCGTCAATCGCTATAAACAGATCCGCTTCACCATATACCACGCCCATTTCCTTGACGACAAAACGCACTAGACTCGTTTTACCATAACGTCTCGGTGACATGATAAGGGAATGCTCAAGCAATTTGATGTTTTTCGCCACACGCAAGCGTTCCTGCGTTCGATTGCAAAAAGCATCACCAGAAGCAATACCTCTTGGAAATAAATGTTGAATGGCCATAAAGTAACCTCTGTTATTTTTTTTAACATTCTACTCGGCGATCACCGTCTCGGCAAGTACCGAGACGGTGATCGCCGGAATGAATATCTAACAACTTATTAAATAAGGTCGCCTGCATCCCATGGTATACTTCTGCCCGATTTAATAATTCTGGTGAGTCATGTTAAAAGAGCGGTTAATAAGTCTTTCACAATACTGTTTGCCTCAGCATACCCTGTCGCGGGTGATGGGTAAGCTTGGGAATTGTGAGAAAAATCGTTGGAAAAATTGGGGGATTGCTCGGTATATCAAGCATTTTAATGTAGATATGTCTGAGGCGTTGATCGAAGATCCGCATGAATATGCTTGTTTTAACGATTTTTTTATTCGTCATTTAAAACCTGATGTGCGTCCGATGCCAACGGATCTCAATGCGATTGCTTGCCCCGTTGATGGTGCAATCAGTCAATATGGGCATATCAATGCCGGTCAAATTATTCAAGCCAAAGGGCATCAATATACAGCGACACAGCTATTAGGAGGCTGCGTTTTTCAGGCAGAGCCGTTTTTGGATGGTCGCTTTATGACGCTGTATCTTTCACCACGTGATTATCATCGAATACATATGCCAGTAACGGGTACGCTGGAAGGTATGGTTTATATCCCTGGCAAATTATTTTCAGTCCAACCTGCTACGGTCAATCATATTCCTAAATTATTTGCGCGCAATGAGC
>DAOUQR010000201.1 GCA_030625525.1 Pseudomonadota bacterium
TAGGAAAGCCTGTTAAAACGGGTGAACGCGTGATGTTGATCGCTAACCCTCAAGACAAAGAACTCGATATTCAAATGCCTGTCAGTGATGCCATAAGCTTGGAATCGGGCAGCACCGTCAAAGTATTTTTAAACGTCGCACCACTGAGTCCGATAAAAGCGACTTTACGTTATGCTAGCTACACAGCGGCAGAAACCCCCGAAGGCGTTTTAGCCTACAGCTTAAAAGCAGACTTTAACAAAGATGAAAAAGTCCCACGTATCGGTTTAAAAGGCACAGCTAAAGTCTATGGCAGCCGTGTGACCTTATTTTATTTTATATTTTGGAAGCCCATTTCATATCTCAGACGAACATTTGGAATTTAAATGGCCCTGCCCTCTCTTAGAGAAGACTTAATTCTCAAGCCCAGCGAAAACGATGCGGATGGTTTTCCAACTTGGCATATTTATGATCCGATCAAACACCAATATTTTCGCGTCGGTTGGGCTGAATTTGAAATGTTAAGTCGTTGGTCTCTCAATGATCCAGAGAAAATCATCGAGAGTATTAATAACGAAACAACGCTGCACGTCGAACAAAATCTATTCGAGCGACTTCTCGCGTTTTTAGTGCAAAATACCTTGGTCACATCAACGGACCCTAACTACGTTAACCAATTGCTAGAACAACATAAGAAAAGCAAAAAAGTCGTATCGCCAAATCTACTTAAACAATATTTATTTTTCAAAGTAAAACTGATTAGACCCGATCGATTTTTAGATAAAACCCTCCGCTACGTTACGCCATTTTTTACCAAAACATTTTTATACACGATGTTAGTCCTCTGCGTGATTAGTTTGTACTTGATTGGACGTCAGTGGGACCAATTTATTAACACGTATACCTACTTTTTCAATTTCAAAGGCTTAACCTACCTCTTCATTGCGATTGCAATCACTAAAATCATTCATGAGTTTGCGCACGCCTATACCAGCAAATACTATGGCTGCCGCATATCGACGATGGGGGTCGCATTCTTAGTACTCTGGCCAGTACTGTATACCGATACAACTGATACCTGGAGTTTAACGTCTAAAAGAAAACGCATGGCCATCGGAGCGGCTGGCATGATTGCAGAGTTAAGCCTCGCGGTGATGGCGACTTTTTTATGGGTATTTTTATCTGATGGTATTGTTCGAAGCGTCGCGTTTTTTATTGCAACTGTCTCTTGGGTTATGACGATTGCAGTCAATCTAAATCCATTTCTGCGATTTGATGGTTATTATTTATTATCCGACTGGATCAATGTATCTAACTTGCAACTTCGAGCCTTTGCCTTAGCTCGATGGTGGCTCAGAGAGTTACTGTTTAAATTTGGTGATCCAAAGCCATACGTCTTTCCTAAGAAAAAAGAAATTTTTCTAATTATTTATTCCTACTGCACGTGGATTTACCGCTTTTTCTTATTTTTAGGAATCGCGATTTTCATCTATTACATGTTCTTTAAAGCCTTAGGTATCATTTTGATGCTGGCAGAAATCATTCTTTTACTGGTGATGCCCATCGCCAAGGAATTAAAAGTCTATTGGCAACGACGAGGAAGTGTCACAATGAATAAAAATACAAAAATCACCTTTTCTATCTTAGTGCTGCTGACATTTATTTTATTGTTCCCTTGGCGATCCAGTATCGATGCCCCCGGCACGTTGGAATACAACGAATACACACGTTTGTATGCCCCTCATGCCGCCATGGTTGAAAACGTTTTAATTCAAGAAAATGACATTGTAAAAAAAGATCAAGTCTTGATCGTGTTGGACTCTCCACATATCAATTTTGAATTGAACAAACTCAAAGCCGAGATTGAAATCGTTAAACAACGCTTACTCAAAGAAAAATATGAATCTGAAACTCTCGGTTATAAACAAGCCGGCCAACAAGATTTATCACAAAAAATAAATGAATATGACAACGCACAAAAAGAAAAAGACAAACTCACCATTCGCGCACCGTTCGCAGGTAAAGTTTCAGCGCTAGAAAAAGGCTTGATTAAAGATCGCTGGCTAGGTTTAGATGAATACCTAGGTGAGCTTGTTGAAGCGAAAGATCCACGGATCGTCGCCTACGTACCTGAAGCTGAATTACACCGCATCAGCGTCGGTAATACCGTGAGATTTTATCCAGAAGATCGTGACGCATCCCCTCTTAAAGCAAAAATTATTAAAATTGATTCTGTAAGCTCCGAACAACTCTATGCCCCTTATCAAGCATCAGTTTATGGCGGCGACATACCGGTTGCTGAGAAGCCCACAGAAGAAAAAAAATACGAATTAACCGAATCAATGTACCGAGTTTTTATCAAACCATCCGCTAAGATGCCACCCATGCAACATATCACCCGGGGTATCGCGTTGATTCAGGGTCAACGCGAAAGTTACATGTACCGAATTTGGCGTGCAGTGAGTGCGGTATTGGTTCGAGAAAGTGGCTTTTAGATCGCAGAACTCAAACAAATTGGGTTGCAACCCAATAACTAGGTGCGCCTCCTACAAAAGCGGCTAGAAACACACATAAGCAAATTAAAAATCAAGAGCACGCGTATATTTTGGCTGATAATATAATGATTGGATCCAAGAATATGATCCCCTTATATCTTGTTGGCTTATTATACTAATAATCCAACAAGATCTCGCTCACCCTTTATTAATGTTTTATCCCTATTTTTTCTCATCCCCTGCAAACGCTGTTAACAACTCTGCACATTGTTGTTCGAATTGATTTTGATTCGCTGAGAGTTGTTGTGTGAAGGGTGCGAAGTTTAGTGGAGCTTCGGCACTACCACCACCACAAGCTTCCATTTCATCACTGAATGATAAGGTTGGAATGTTTTGTAGTACTTCGTTATCCGGTTCGATTTGCTGGTTGACAGCATCATCAAGGCGTCTTACGTTAAACTCGCTCTTATGGATTGGAGGAACCGTTCGGGTTTCATCAACATCAAGAACTTGGCTAGCACCCCAGCGATCGGCGTGGAAGTCGATCTCTAAGATTGCAGCATTAATGCTAGAATATGATGCACGATGTAGTGGGTATGCAAACGAATTATGTTCTTCAATGTGCTCATTGGTTGCTGATGCATGCGAATGATTCAGATGAAGCCGTCCGAGAACATCTTCGTAAATAATTCGATTCATATTTACGCCAGGATCATCCATTGTGTGAAAACCGATGTATCGATGATGGACCGGTGTAAAGCGCTCTATTATTTCAACAGGCTCACGTCTCTCGCCTCCTAGGTAGTTGATGTTTGGTATTGGGTGAGTAAACGCACTCGGTAACAATACCGTCTCTGTATCAAAGTCTGT
>DAOUQR010000100.1 GCA_030625525.1 Pseudomonadota bacterium
CTGCCTGCTTTTTTTAAAGCGAAGCTCACAGAAAAGATGAAAAGGAAGATAATGCACGATCATCTAGTAAGTGGGGTTGATATTAGCCAGCGCTCAGATATTGAGATTTTAATTAGTAATTATGTGAATAAAAAACCAGGCTTGATAAAACAATTAGCAAAGCTTGATGGAAAGAAAATTGTTATCTCACTGCTTACGAATTCAAATAATCCTTCTGATAAAATTTTACCTCTGCTAGCACTGGTGGAATTTACTAGGAAAGATAATGTCGACTTCTTAATTGCTGCCTATCTCTACATAATTGAAAGAACTAAGGATAGCAACGTATTTTATAAAGCCTATGTTAATCTTTCAGATGCTTACAATCGTAAGGGGCACTTAGCTGAGAGCCTGGAGTCCTTAAAAAAAGCAAGTGGTATTGATAACACAAAAGAGGTAAGGAAAAAAATACAACAGGTTTACAAAAGATTGAAAGAAAAGTTA
Organism: Pseudomonadota bacterium; assembly: GCA_030625525.1. Taxonomy (GTDB): domain Bacteria; phylum Pseudomonadota; class Gammaproteobacteria; order DAOUQR01; family DAOUQR01; genus DAOUQR01. The sequence goes on from DAOUQR010000100.1 coordinate 484, forward strand.
ACTAAAAAATGTTACAGCGGACGTCTTGATAACGTTAAGTATTACTATGAAATATTAAAAGGTGAAAAGCAGATACCTGCTAACATGATAATAACAGCAGCAAACTCTAAAAATAGTATACTCGAATATTTCTTGCAGGAACTTGATGTTAAAGAATTAGAATATAAAGATGCCCATGGCTGGAATGCTGTGCATTATTCAACTAAAAATAACAAAGTAGACAATCTCAAATCATTACGACTTAAATGCCCAAATCTATTTCAGGTAAGGACAGGTTCCGGCGTCTGGAATGGTAATGAAACACCGATAATAGTTGCAACAAGATATAAAAGTCATCAAGCGCTTAGCTATCTTTGCGATCTTGATTTTGATCCTAATGCCTTCGATAAAAACAATAGGTCGGCTTTGCATTGGGCATATAACAATAAAGATAATGAAGCATGTAAAATTATTTTAGAAGCTGGTGCTTCTCTAAACACAATAAATAAATCTGAATTTCCAAAAATCTTGCGTTGGTCGTATGATGCGGAAGACTCGGATTTATTCGCTCTGCTGTTAAAAGCCGGAGCTAATCCAAACGGTTTTTATAATCAAAAAAAGAGAGTTACTTTATTACAACAAGCATGTTCAGACAAGAAGATAGCGTTCATTGACGCTTATCTTATGAGCGACGATTTGCAATTAGATAGCTATGATAACGCGGGATGGTCAGCTTTAAGTCGTTGTTACTATACCCGTGACATAACATCATTTATTAAATTACTTGATGCCGGTGCTGATCCAAAAAGTTTTTATAATCAAACAAAGAAAATCACTTTATTACATAAAGCTTGCAACGACGAAAAAGTTGCGTTTGTTACAGCCTTACTAGACACTAAATGTGTAGATATCACCGCGCGTGATACATGTAATAAATCACCGCGAGATATAGCAGAGTCTAGAGCGACAGACGGTTGTATACAATCAGCAACCGCTAATGCGAAAGCTATATTAAAGCTTATTCTCAATTACAAACCTAACTCTTCGGATGACACATCAAAAGATGATGATTGCATTTTGCCGAAAAATAATTATTGATCGCATTACAGGTTTGTTGATGGCGGTTTTACACCGCCATCAACAAATTGTTATATTCCTGACGATAAGCTAAGATTGCTCCCTCTAATTACAGCAGGAGCACCCCAATGTTCAATGGAAGACATTCTTTACTTACCGCTTTAGCGTTAACCCTATCTTTAATCGTCACATCCACCTCATCTGTTGCAGGGGTTGCACCGAAAACTAGCCAGTATTGGTGGCCTAATAAACTCGATCTGAGCCCGCTTCGTCATCATGATGCCTCATCTAATCCAATGGGGAAAAAATTTGATTATGCCAAAGCTTTTAGCCGTCTGGATTTGTATGCGGTTGAAAAGGATCTAAAAACATTAATGACAAGCTCACAGGCTTGGTGGCCTGCAGATTATGGGAATTATGGTCCGCTATTTATTCGTATGGCCTGGCATAGTGCGGGAACATACAGAGTCTTTGATGGTCGTGGTGGTGCAGGTGGTGCTCAGCAGCGTTTTGCCCCTCTCAATAGTTGGCCTGATAATGGCAACTTGGATAAAGCTCGACGTTTACTTTGGCCTATCAAGAAAAAATATGGGCCTAATATCTCATGGGCTGATCTCATTGTACTCGCAGGAAATGTCGCAATGGAACAAATGGGCTTTAAGACCTTAGGATTTGCGGGTGGTCGAGAAGATGCTTGGACAGCGGAAAACATCAACTGGGGTTCTGAAGGAAAGTGGCTTGGCAGTAAGCGTCATAGCGGAACTAGAAAACTTAACCAGCCCCTTGCTGCTACCCGCATGGGACTCATTTATGTTAACCCCGAAGGCCCTAATGGCAACCCCGATCCATTGGCTGCGGCTAAAGATATTCGTGTCACTTTTAAGCGAATGGGCATGAATGATGAAGAGACGGTTGCGCTGATCGCTGGTGGACACGCCTTTGGTAAAATGCATGGTGCTGCTAGCACAAAAAATTTAGGGCCGGCTCCAGAAGCTGCGCCTATTGAAGAACAAGGCTTGGGTTGGAAAAATAAATATCGAACTGGCAAAGGCCCGGATACCATTACCAGTGGATTAGAAGGTGCGTGGACGGTTAGCCCAGATCGCTGGACACATAATTTTTTACAAAATCTTTTCCAATTCAAATGGGTCAAAACGAAGAGTCCTGCTGGTGCTAGTCAGTGGATCCCAAAAGATAAAAGGGCATCCAGACTAGTGCCTGATGCATTTAACAAAAATAAAAGGCATGCGCCTGTCATGTTGACGACAGATTTAGCACTTAAGTTTGATCCGGCTTATCATAAAATTACCCAGTATTTTTTAGCTAACCCTAAAAAGTTTGATGAGGCTTTCGCAAAGGCCTGGTTTAAGCTGATACATCGTGACATGGGGCCTCGTTCACGTTATTTGGGTCCTTTGGTGCCTAAAGAAGTCATGATATGGCAGGATCCCGTTCCGCCGGTTAATTACACCTTAGTTAATGAGAATGATGTCACTCAGCTTAAAGGCAAAATCCTTGATTCGGGTTTAACGGTGCCTGAGCTGGTTAGAACGGCTTGGGCATCTGCATCCACTTTTCGTATCACCGATAAGCGCGGTGGTGCAAATGGGGGGCGTATTCGTCTAGCGCCTCAAAAAGATTGGGCAGTCAATGACCCGAAGAAACTTTCCAAAGTGCTGAAAACCCTTGAGCGTATTCAAAATGAATTTAACAATGCTCAATCGGGTAATAAGAAAATATCCATAGCAGACTTGATTGTGCTGGGTGGCGATGCAGCCATTGAAAAAGCAGCAAAAAATGCAGGCTATCAAGCGCGTGTTCCTTTTACACCTGGGCGTACCGATGCGACACAAGCAATGACGGATGTGGCATCGTTTGCGGTACTCAAACCAACGGCAGATGGTTTTCGTAATTACTTTGAAAAAGGCAATGAGCATTCACCCACACAACGATTGGTGGATAAGGCGAGTATGTTAAACCTAACAGTACCCGAAATGACTGTTTTAGTAGGCGGAATGCGGGTGCTGCATGCCAATGAGGGCAATACAAATCTGGGCGTATTTACTGATAAACCAGGTATTTTAAGCAATGACTTCTTTGTTAACTTGCTGGATATGTCAACGCATTGGAAAAAATCAACCAAGACTGATGGTGTGTACAATGGCTATGATCGCAAGACTGGCAAGTTGAAGTGGAAGGGCACGTCTGTGGATCTGATTTTTGGTTCAAATTCAGAATTAAGAGCCGTCGCTCAAGTGTATGCATCGAACGATGCTAAAGAGCAGTTTGTGCATGATTTTATCCGCGTTTGGGTGAAAGTCATGAAATCAGATCGATATGATCTACGTAATCCGTAAGCAATAAACCCTCTAACACGGCTGCCTCATATTGCCTAAGGCCTATTTGCTTCACACAATGGACTGAGATTCATCATGGAAAAATTATTTGACTTTAAACATGTTAAAAATGACTTGTTTGGAGGACTCACCGCCGGAATCGTAGCTCTTCCACTCGCATTAGCCTTTGGTGTCCAGTCAGGTATGGGCGCAATAACGGGTCTCTATGGCGCCATTGTGCTTGGTTTTTTTGCGGCCCTGTTTGGTGGAACCGCCACTCAAGTCAGCGGTCCAACCGGTCCTATGACGGTGGTGTCAGCGATGGTTCTTTCCTCAGCCATTGAAATGTCGGGGAGCTTGAGTCAAGGGATGGGGATCATCATTGCTTCGTTTATACTGTGCGGTGTTTTTCAACTTTTGTTTGGCTTTTTAAAAATTGGCCGCTATATCAAATATATGCCGTATCCGGTTATATCAGGATTTATGACTGGAATTGGTGTGATCATTATTTTATTTCAGTTAAATCCATTTATGGGGCAAGTATCTCCACGACATACCCTAGGTATCTTTTTAAATATTGCTAACTCAATGGATAAAATGAATCTAAGCTCTGTTGGTCTAGGCTTGTCTACCATTGCTGTGATTTATCTCTTTCCTAAAGTCACAAAACGAATTCCGAGTGTGTTAGTCGCTTTGATTGCTGGTACGGTGATTGCGCTTTTGTTCAACCTCAACGTGCAAACGATTGGCAGCATTCCGAGTGGTCTCCCAACATTGAAATTCAGTGAGTTAAGCAAGATTGATACATCAATGGTCTGGATGATTATGGAGTTCGGCCTAACATTGGCGGCTTTAGGTGCGATTGATTCCCTTTTAACCTCCGTCATCGCAGACAACTTAACAAAAACAAAGCATGATAGTAATCGAGAACTAATCGGGCAGGGGATTGGTAACCTATTAACTGGATTTATCGGTGGACTACCCGGTGCAGGTGCCACCATGCGAACCGTAGTCAATGCAAATGCAGGTGGAAAAACACGTTTATCGGGCATAATACATAGTCTATTTTTATTAGCCGTTGTATTGGAGCTTGGAAAATATGCGTCCTTTATCCCACTAAGTGTATTAGCCGCAATCTTGTTTACCGTGGGGATTGGGATCATTGATTACCGTGGTTTACGTCATTTACACAAGATTCCTCGAACAGATGCTGTCGTGATGATTATTGTCTTGTTAATAACCGTGTTTGGTAACTTAATTCATGCAGTGGGAGCCGGTGTCATTTTAGCCTGTGTTTTATTCATGAAACAATCCAGCGATATTATTGAATCAGAAACGACTATTAAAGCACTGGATCAATCAGAAACAGGGGTACACCCA
>DAOUQR010000027.1 GCA_030625525.1 Pseudomonadota bacterium
GTTAACACACCACAGGCCGCACTTTCAAAATTACTGTTTTCAGTCCAGTAATTTGCAGCGTTGGCGGTGAGTACGACATCAAATGCCTTTTTAATATTCCAGCCAGGTGTTGTGGCTAATAGGTAGAAAAATTTATTATAAATGCCGCTGGCGGTATGGACGATAAAACTTTGCTGATACTCTTCATCGGATGACTGGCTTTTTGCTGTGTTCACGACATCTTGATACGTGATTTTGCAATCTTGGGTGTTGCTCGTGCGTTTATAACAATCAGCTGAGACACCATCTTTTGAGGGTTGAGCAAAATAACGCATGGCGGTTTGTGGATCGCTGTCTTGCATAATCGTACTGCCAACACTCCAAACCATATTTTGTGTGTGATAAATATCTTTATACAAAGTCGGTGCGGTTTGATTCATATAAAACATTGTGACAGCGCCTGCCATATCTGAGAACGATTCATTCATCGCACCCGATTGATCATGATACGCTAAGTTAGAATGCATCGACGTAAAACCATGGCTCATTTCATGGCCGGCGATATCCGCTGATACTAGGGGTAAAATTCGCGGTGGGGCATCATATTGACTGGTGCCGTCACCAAAGTTCATCGTTTGTGATTCATCATCCCAAAATGCATTCGCATAGGGTTCGCCAACATATTCTTGCAAATGCACACGCAAGACCATATCAATCGAGCCTAATACGTCGGTGTTAAACCAGTCTTTATAAACATCTTTAACCATGTGACCAAAAAAATACGCGTCATCGGCGGGTGAATACGCACCGTAAAAAGGTGTTGCATCACGTTTAGCCGTATTACATTGAAAAGCATACGGTACTTTATAATCGTAATAACTATCGTTCTGGGGCGCTTGATACATGTTTACAACGTATAAATGTTCGTTTTTATCGTAGAGTTGACAGTTGTTATTGATATTAGAAACTTCAAGGGCGGGTACATTTTCTTGTCCGTAAAAATATTCGCCGGTTTTTGTATTACCACCAGGGCCTTTATCATTTAAATATTTAATATCATTCCAAGCAGAGATAACTTTATAGGGTGGGTTGGGTTCAACAAAGGTGTGATAACTGATGGGGGTATGCTTCGATGAAAGTGCGTAAAAACTGATTTCATACAATGGCTTTAATTGGTTTTTGACTGGCTTTAAAACTAAACGTGATGATGCTTTTGAAATGTTCCAGTCAAGGTTTTTAAAACGCTTTAAAAAACGCGTTTTTACAAAACTTAAGGCATTGTTTCGTAGTGTTGGATCATTTAATTGTGTTAATCGATCGGTGGAAAATTTAATATTGCGGATTAAGGTCCCATTAACACGGCCCGTTAATCTGGATTGATTCTGGGTGCCGATGATGGGGGTCGTATGATTTAACTTGGATTGATTCGACAATGCCTGTTGATGTACAGACATTTCAGCACCCATGATAGGAACACCATGATATGTTTGTTGAAACACTTGGCTGACTTCATTGAGTCGTTTGTTAAACTGTGATTTTTTAATGGGTTTGAGTGCGTTTTTTGAAAGCGTTGGTGTTGCGCTGAGTGTTCGTTGTGTTTGTGTCAGTGTGAATCCTTTGAGTGCTATATCTGCAGATTGGTTTGTGTAGTTGTGTGTGTTAAATGCAAAACTACTGGAAATTAGGGTGCTGAGGGTGAGTGCGGTGAGAAGTTTTTTCATGGTTATTCTCCGGTGGTAGAGGAGGGTAAGGTGGGTTGTCAGGGGCTGTGTGCCCCTGACGGTTTTTTTGGAGTATTTGTATTGATTTATTTTCAATTCCCGAAATGTTTAAGCATTCGGGGGGGGGGATCCGTTTTCAGTTATCAACTAAAATCGAGTGTTGTTTTTAAGTTTGAAGTGTCGTCATCCTTCTCAGTTATGATCATTGGATTTTTTTTGCTGTGTACCCTTCCTTTGGTCAGGTCATCAGAAGACGGTAAGCGCTCAAATGAACCAGCATTATCATCAACAGCTGCTTTTTCTGATGAAGGCATATATTCAACAGTTTTTTCTGAGTCTAATGAATCTTCCGTGCCACGAGCATAACTATCACTGTCAGTTGGATCCTCCACAGGCAATATAGTAAAACCGTCATCACGCCTCTTAATAACAAAATCAGCAATCTTCAAAGCAACCAAGGTCAATACCATCGCAACTGCAATACCACCTAGCAGAACCTGTCCTCCAGGTATGGTGGCTCCGAGATAAACCAAGTTACTAGTAATGCTGCTACTAAAGGTTTGCAACAAGAAGAACGACATACTAACGGTTAAACCAATTGTCACAGCGGCTTCAACAGCTGAAAAGACGACATCGCGTATGCTTGCTTCGCCATGGCGAAAAGCGTGAATCGTTTTTGCCATACGGGCAACTGATGCTACAGAGAGACCGGCTAAGACAGTAATAAAGATATAATGTGCATATGGCATAAATGAGGCTGCAACCGCGTCAATACCAACACCAATGGTTGGCACTAATATCACCTCTATAGTCAGTGCAATCATACCAACAGCGAGTACAATTGCTGAGGCTAGTGTAAGTCCTGATTTTCCGACTTCTTTTTTATTATGCTTTTGCACAGCATTAATGAGCTCTAATAGTGTAATTGGCCCCAGCAAGACAAGACTGATTACGCCTTGCATAATGACCGCAGCACCCAATACCAACGCGAGTGCTGGTAGTAAGAGGGCTTCAAGAAATATAAAAACAGAAATCATTATCGCTAACACGAGAAGCACAGCAATGCTTGCGGCAAATTTATATTTGTCGGAGTCGATACCCGCTAAATAGGCTCTCCACATGCGACGCCTGAATCCGTCTCCTTTCTCCTGAGAATTGATAAAACTTTTGCTATAAAGTTTTTTAATAAATTCATTATTTATATTATTATAAGACGGATCCTCATATATGTGATCATATTTCATTTTCATAACAGGCTCTCCTATTTGTTGAGTATCACCACAGCATTAAAAAAAGCAGTAATACAGACGATTAATATCACCGAATTCGCTATCGAGTATAAGTGGGGCTTATGACGTCCGCTGAAACCGTGGATAATTAACTCATGAATGGTACAATATTTGGGTAGATTATGCAACTGAAAAATAGCTTTTGAGGTTAGGTTTGAGAGCTGAACCCTGATTTTTCTTGACTTTCTTGCGACGAAAGCAGTTGACCGGCGAGTTCCGCAGTCACGGGACGACTATATAAAAAGCCTTGATACTGATCGCATCCCATTTTTTGCAAGCGTTCTAGTTGTTCAATATGCTCAACGCCTTCTGCTAATACGGTCATGTTAATTGCGTGTCCCATGGCTATAATGGCTGCGACAATCGGTTCGTCGTCTTCATTTTCATGGATGGATTTAATAAAGGTACGGTCAATTTTTAAGGTATCAACCGGAAATCGTTTTAAATAACTGAATGACGAATAACCGGTACCAAAATCGTCAATTGACAGACCCAATCCCATGGCATGTAATTTTCCAAGCGTTTGCTCGACCGTGGCTAAATTGTCGATTAAAGTGTTTTCAGTAATTTCTATTTCTAAAAACTTGGGTGATATTTGACAATCGGTGAGAATTTTTTGGATATCTTCTGTCAATTGCTCATTTTTAAATTGTAGCATCGACATATTCACGGATGTTTTAATGTCATCAAAACCGGCATCTACCCAAATTTTTGTTTGAATGCACGCTTGTTCTAAAACCCATGCACCAATCTCATGAATTTTTCCGATATCTTCAGCGATACGAATAAATTTGGTGGGAGGCAATAATGCTAGACGTGGATGATGCCAACGGAGTAGGGCTTCAAAGCCAATAATACCGCCGTTTTTTAAATCAATTTTAGGTTGGTAATACAGTTCAAGTTGATTATTTTCAATCGCGTGGGCGAGCTCGAATTCCAATTGCAAATCATCGTAAACACTGTGATCGGTTTCAACACTGTAGAGATGGTAATTATTATGACCATTTCGTTTAGCCTGAGATAAAGCGATTTCTGCATTTTTTAACATGCTTTCAACGCTATCGCCATCCTGAGGATAGCTGCTGACACCGACGCTACAGGTCAGGGTTAGATCGGTCTCATTAATTTTAAACGGTGCGGCAAGTGTAGAAATCAGACGTTTGGTGATATCACGAACAAGATCCGGCTCGCTCACATCACTGAGTAATAATCCAAACTCATCGCCACCTAAACGGCAAATCGTTGAATTGTCATAGTCAAGTTTCGCTAAGATATCAGAGTGACGAAAACTAGCTGTTAAACGCTCACTGATTTCACGTAGCAGGAGATCCCCTGCAGCATTTCCTAATTTTTGATTCACACGTTTAAACATATTGATGTCAAAAATTAATAAGGCAAAACCGCCGTCAGGTTTTTTTATGCATTTTTCAATTTCCTGACTAATGCTATCAAGATAAGCATGGCGTATGGGTAAACCGGTGATAGCATCGAGCGTATTATTATTTGACGGCTGTGCCAACGGATTCTCTGGTTCAACGTGTTCATTAGTCCATACAACTAAACCACCGGGTCGCAATGTTTTTGCTGATTTTAATGCTTGCAATCCCTGTCCTACAAAATCGTTTGATGTTTCAACGTTGTTATCGCTATGTGCGATCCCAATGGAAAGAGAAATCGCTAATTTCTTGAGAGATGGATTATTTGAAAGTTGAATTTCACTACAAGCTTTTTGAATGCGTTCACCTGTTTCAGTGGCGCGTTGTAAGTTTGAGTTATTTAGTAAGACAAAAAATTCTTCACCGCCATAGCGACTGATAATATCTTGTTTGCGAAGCTTGCTTTCAATAACACGTGAAACTTCAGCAATTACTAAATCGCCGATTTGAGTGCCATAACGATTATTAATCCCTTTAACGCTATCAATATCGAGTGCCATGAAGACAATGTTTTTATCCGTCTGTTCTTCGACATGTTGTTTTAATACCGAATCGAAGGTATCGGGTCCTAAGCAGTTGGTGAGCGTATCTTTGCGTACGAACCTCTCTATTTTTTCATGGCCGGAAACAAGTTTTGCAATCATCTCAGCATTGGCTTGATTGTTTTGTGCATCCACAGGATTAAAACAAATAATAATACCGCGACAGCGGTTTAAAGCATCAATCAAAGGTGCGCACGACACACTGAAATTTACATTTGTAAAATTAACACCTGAATATTTAACGTTAACATTATCCACGCGTTCATCAGATTTAAGCACCGCTTCCCAGGGAAGAGGGTTTTCTTCATCATCGATGAGTTCCCAATGTAATTGATTAATCGTGAGACTTTCCAATTGTGTGACCGGAAGCTTGAGAAGTTTGGTGATAGTGGCATTTGCAAAAATAATTTCATGCTTGTTATTGATGATCAGAATGCCTTCATTCAGAATATCCATTGAATGACGCATCGACGTCGGTAGCAACGGTACCTTGCGTTGCTTATCATACACCAGTAGATGGGCGGCAATCGCAGCGAGTATAATTGGGATAACTAAAAATTCCATTCCGTGCACTCATGATCAGACATGCATAAAGTATCGGAATAATTTTGACAATCTTTAGCGCAATAATGCCAAGGGGCTATAGTTTGCGACCTTACGAGTACTCATAAAGCCCGTGAAGCCAATAATAATCCCCCCTAGACCTGCACCGATGGGAAGCAATAAATAATTGAAATGATAGTCAATATCAAAAACATAGCGGCTAAGAATAAACGCGATAAGGTTTGCACTGAGCGAGGCAAGCCCACCAGAGAGCACGCCCAAGGTGGTGAATTCTGCAATGAGACTGCGATGAATGATACGACGCTCAGCACCAATGGCTCTGAAAATGGCCGCTTCATATAAACGCTCGTCGAGACTGGCTTGGATCGCCGCATAGAGCACCACCAATCCAGACAAGAGTGTAAACGCCAATATATACTGAATGGCTAAACTCACGGTATCTAATATATCTCGAACTTGTTGCATGACGGCATCAACACTAATTGTCACCACGGTGGGGAATTGCCTAATGATATCGTTAAGAATAAGTTTGCGTTCCTCAGGAATATAAAAACTCGTGATGAAGTTCGCCGGATATTTTTCAATAACACCCGGATTAAAAATGACATAAAAGTTCGGTTTAAATGATGCCCAGTCAACCGTTCTAAAATTAGCGATTTTAGCTTTAATTAATTGAGCGCCGATACGAAAAGTTAAACGGTCATTTAATTTTAAGCCTAATTTTTCAGCCAATTTTGCTTCAACGGAAATTAAGGGTTGGTCAGTTTGTTGATGCCACCATTGACCGTTGAGTAATTTATTAGTTGCAGGGATTTGCTTCATCCAAGTCAAGCTCAGTTCACGGTACAATACATTTGAATCTTTTGCCGTGTTAGGTATCGCTTCCATAATAGGAATATCATTGACTGCAACCAAGCGACCACGCACCATCGGATACAGTCCATTGGTTTTGATATGGTTTTTTTTCAAAAACAATTTGAGCGGGCTGAGTTGATCTTTTGCTATATTAATCACAAAATAATTCGCAGCATCTTTCGGCAATTTATTTTGCCAATTTCCAATTAAATCATTACGCACGACGCTTAGAAGTAAAATCACAAAAATGGTAAGACCAAACGCGATAATTTGAATAATACTACTACGCCAACGTCTAGCTAAATTAGCAATCCCATATCGCCAAGCAATTCCACTATGACCTCGAATAAATTGCACGAGACTGACCATCAGATACGCCACAAATAATAAAATAAATAAACAAATCAGCGTCGCAGCAGCGACGAGCCAAGTCATCGTAAAGTCTTGCGTTTGCCAATAGACGACGCCAAAAGCAGCAATAAAGACTGAAAGATAAAGTAATAAAGTATGAAACGGCACATCGATAGGCTCTTCACGCAAGACCTTATGGGGCGGCACGTCACGTAGTCGAATCAAAGAGGGCAGACCAAAGCCCAATAAAATAATTAAACCAATACTGACAGCCACAAACGCAGGATAAATTGCTACACCCGGCAAGATATGATTAAACACACCTGCAAAAAAATAATCGAGAAGATTTTGTGACAACCAGCCTAATACACAACCTATCAGTGACGCAGAAAACCCAATGATCAGATAATTGAGCAAATAAATTGTCAGGATCTCTTTTTGCTTACAGCCAAAACACCGCATCAAAGCCACGTACTTATAGTGGCGCAAGGTATAACGATGAACGGAAATTGCAATTGCAACACCGGCTAAAATAACCGCCAGCAACGCGGCCAAATTAAAATAATGCCGAGCTTTCATCATCGTGACTTTGATTGACGGTCGCGCATTCCAAGCACTCATTACACGTTGACCGGGTTTTATTTGTCGCTTCAGCCATTGCTGATAAGTATTGAGCTTACTTTTCGATCCACTAAATACCCAACGATATTGTACACGGCTACCGGGCTGAATCATGGCGGTTTTATTAATGTCCGCAATATTTATTAAGACACGAGGGGCTAAGGTAAATAGGTTTGTGGCTCTATCGGGTTCTTGCAATAAAACATGGGTGATTTTAAATTTAGCGCGACCGATTTCGATCACATCATTGATTTTTAACTTTAAGAGCTGCATTAAACGATATTGCAACCACACATTGCCACTTCGAGGAATACGCGTAGTTTCATAACCTTCAGTATTTAAATGACGGCTAATCACAAATTCGCCTCTTAAAGGGTAATTTCTTGAAACCGCTTTGATGCTGGCGATTTGAAATTTATCCTTCACGTTCAACACGCTTAAAAATCGAATGTTTTTAGCCAGTTTTAAATCGAGACGACGGGCTTGAGTTGCCCATTGTGATTGAGGAGGCATCGGGCTACTCAGCGCCATATCACCGCCAAGCAATTCGCCGGATTGATCTTGCATAGCGCGCGTGACGCGATCAATAAAAAAACCAACGGATGAAATACACGTGACCGCAATGATCACCGCCATAATTAAAATGCGCAATTCACCTGAGCGCCAATCGCGTCTTAAAAATTTAAAAGCCAGTGTGCGATATTTCATTGCAGGCGACCACCATCAATAATGATTTTTTGATCGCAGCGATCGGCTAAGACTTCGTCATGCGTGACAATCACTAAGGTCGTGCCATGTTCGGCATTGAGTTCGAAAATCAAATCATCGATATGTTCAGATGTTTTTTTATCGAGGTTTCCGGTGGGTTCATCGGCGAATAATAAATCAGGCTCAACAGCAAATGCCCGAGCAATCGCTACACGTTGTTGTTCACCACCGGATAGTTGGCGGGGCAGGTGAGTTTTACGCTTTTTCAAACCGACGCGATCGAGCCAGTGATCGGCTAATTCCTTCGCTTTTTTGTGTCCTGACAATTCCAAAGGAAGCATCACATTTTCAAGCGCAGTTAAACTGGGGATCAGTTGGAAGGATTGAAACACGAATCCAATATGTTTTAATCGAATCAGCGCTCGACCATCTTCGCTAAGTTCAGTGATTTCTTTGTTTTGGATCCAAATCTTACCATCACTCGGTTGATCTAGACCTGCAAGCAAACTGATCAAAGTCGTTTTGCCCGAGCCAGAAACACCCACCACTGCGACTTTATCGCGAGGTTTAATACTTAAATTAATAT
>DAOUQR010000141.1 GCA_030625525.1 Pseudomonadota bacterium
CACCTGGGATTTTAAATGCACGTGGCACTTCAGGTTCTTTAATACGAAGATAGATCCCCGTGGCGAACATCAAAATATACATCAGCATATACAACTGAGCAGCAAGCGCCGTCAGCAACATATAATAACTATTTACATTCGGCATGAACAAAAAGATCATCGTTAACACCGTTACAAAAATAGCTTGCGCAATCAACAATACAATCGGTGCGCCTTTCGTATTTTCATTAGCAAATACCGATGGCAAATTACCTTCTTGCGCCGCAACCAACAAACCCTTTGTTGGCGCGATGATCCAATTGCTGACACTACCCAAACCACCTAAAATCAACATCAGCGCAATCACAGGCATAAACCAGGTGAGATGATAAATACTAAAGAATTTACTAAACGCTTGCATAATCCCTGCGATTAAACTGATGTCATGCGTTGGAATGACAATCGCAATAGTGAGCGCTCCAAAAATTAATGTACTTAATATAATGACGACCGAATAAATTAATGCTTTTGGAAATGCATGCTGGGGATCTTCAACATCGTTCGCATGAACGGTTGCAATTTCAATACCACACAGTGACATGATAATACCGGTCAATGAGATCCACGTATTTTTATCACTTAAATGTGGCATCAAACTTTTCGCAGTAAAATCAATTTGTAAATGATGTCCGCTAAACGCCCATACCGCACCCAGACTGATAATCAAAATCATCGGAATAATCAAACCGCTGATAGCACATATATTACTAAACCAAGCAGAAGAACGCATGCCAAACAAGTTAACGAAGGTAGCCCCCCAGAAACTGATTAGAATAATACTGGTTAAGAAAAATTTATTCGTCACCAACGCCGGATTAATTAAATAACCCAGAGTTGCCGCAACAAACGACAAAATCATCGGATACCAAATGACATTTTCAATCCATTGCAACCAGATCGCCAATAAACCCCAGCGCTCTCCAAAAGCACGTTTAACCCAGACATAAATACCCCCCTGTTTCGGATAAGCTGAAGCCAATTCAGCTGACACCAAAGCAGATGGGATCAAGAAAAAGAGTGCAGCCAGCACAAAAAAGAAGATCAATTGACTGCCAAATAAAGCCGTGATCGGCAAATTTCGAATACTATCGACGGATCCAACGGTGATCATCGTTAGACTAAAAACGGTCAGCGCTTTGCGGTTGCTACGCGTAGTTCCTTGACTCATATGGGTAAAACTTCCTCGAAAAATGTACGCCAATCATACTGCAAACGCATCCAGACGCAAAATCTAACCTAATGTGATAAAAAGTTTATCAAACTAACCTTAACGTAATATTAAGATACGGCTAAATTAGACAGCGGCAGATGACGCAATACGCGGTTGAAGGTTGGTAAGCCCTCATCCGGATGTAAGTTAGCATCGTCATTTTCAATTTTTTCTCGTGCTTCACCATAGTCTAGCCAATTTATATTGGCGGTGTAGGCCTGAGCCTGATCCATCGTCTTGCAGTAATAGCGAAAATTATTATCTCTTGTTGCTAAGCGTAGTCCATTCAGATAGTTATCTCGATGCACTGACGGTATCATGATTTTGAATAAAGCAGCTTTAACGAATTCGGCATTCATCATTATTCGAGACAAACGTCCATTGCCATCATCGAATGGGTGTACTTCGCTAATTAAAAACTGCATGAAGAGGGCTTTTTCCATTCCATCATTTAATGAATGATAAATATCAAATCCAAGGCACAATGTGCCGGTCACATCCTCTGGCATCACAAAAAAACTATTACCTACTTTATTGGGTCGTTGTTTAAATTGGCCTGGGCGCTTGTCCGGCCGTTCTTTCATTAAGTAGGCGTGTCTATTTTGTAAAATATCTAATAATTCATGCTGATTTTCAGGTGTAGTGATCATCTCTGAGTGGTCACTGGTTAATGCAAAGTTAGCTAAAATATCGTGGCTGTCAGCGTGACGATTAAGGATTTCTTTTCCCTTGAACACAATGTCTTCAGCTTCGTCAATAATGAACTCTGTTCCTTCGATGAAATTTGAGAAATAGGATTCGAAAAACGAGAGGTTTCTGAAAGTGGCTTTATTATATTGATAAGGCCGATCTAAAAATCGGCATTTCTTAATGTAAAGTGCTAGCGCTTCGAATATTTTGAGTCGGCAGGGATCGAAGGGTTCTTTTTTTGCTATAGCTTTTGCGTAGTCTGAGCTTAAATAGCCTCCGTCAGGGTGTGTTGATAACAAAGCGCTGATGATTTGATTTAATTTTTTATAATTTGATCGGTAGCCTAACTCATCGGCAATTTGTTTTGCTTCATCACGCATTTGGTTTAAGCTTTTTTCATTTCGCAAGCGTAATTCTTTCGCGAGAAAGTTTTCAACGCCCTCGACACCGATGGTTTTAACATTTTTGAGTGCAGAGCTTCTGATACTACTTAAGTTTTCTAAAAGCATTCGTGCGGGATTGCTTCTGGCAATCTCAGGTAGCACTTGCTCAATGTGAGATTGGGTATCACCTTTGACAACATTGACAACCAAACCGGGCAGGTTCACGATCTTCGAATAAGTGCTTGTGATGAACACAATAAATTGATCATCAAAAGCAACAGGTTTTAATTCGACGGCTGTTCGATAACTGATGATGCCATTCGGGACTATGTGAGAGACGATAGGGATCCAGTGCTTCAAAACGATTTCTGGGAGGGGATCTTGCAAATTTTCCGTGTAAATTCCTCGATAAATTCGTCTGAGGGTCCCCTGCCTATAGTGTTTTGATAGCAGTTTTGCCTGATTAGTGTCTTTAGCGAAGCGTATTTTGCTCATTTTATGCGAACTCGTATGATATTGAAACACTATAGGCGAATTATAGCGGTATAACAAGAGAAAAGGGCGAACTCCAGCGGTATTAAGATGTGCAAAAGCGAACTCCAGCTGTATTAAGTGGTGCAAAAGCGAATTCCAGCAGTATTAAATGCCAAAGGTGTGGGCTTGTTATACCCCAAAATTTCCCCTACTATACGGTGCAAATTAATTAATCATTACAATTTCTCGAGGAATCAGTATGGGACACGCACACGATCATTCACATGCACATGCACCTGAGTCTTATAATACGGCTTTTGCGGTTGCGACCATTTTAAATTTTTTATTTGTAATTGCTGAAGCGAGTTATGCAATTTCAGCTAATTCAATGAGTTTATTAGCCGACGCAGGGCATAACTTAGGTGATGTCGCTGGATTATTGTTTGCATGGATCGCCAGTTGGTTACTCACGCGTGACTCCGGTGATCAATACAGTTATGGCTATAAAAAAACAACCGTTATCGCGGCCGTGCTAAACGCCGTGCTGTTGATCGCCACCTCGGTATTAATCGCACGCGAGTCTATCGAAAAATTGATTCACCCAGGTACAGTCCATGAAATGACCGTGATTATTATCGCCTTCATCGGTATCGCTATTAATGGTGGGACCGCACTCATGTTTATGCGAGGCAGAGAACACGATTTAAATATCAAAGGCGCATTTTTACATCTGGCGGCCGATACACTTATCTCACTCGGTGTTGTGCTGACCGGCGTGATTATTTTATACAGTGGCTGGCATCTGCTTGACCCTATCATCGGCCTGGTTATCGTTGGTTTAATTATTTGGGGAAGCTGGGGGCTACTGCGTGATTCAGTGAATCTTATTATCGATGCGGTGCCACATAACGTTGATCAAGTCGCGGTGCGGAAATTTTTAAGTGAGATTGATGGTGTCACCGAAGTGCACGATTTACATATTTGGGGACTCAGTACCCGCGAGAATGCATTGACCACACATCTGGTCATGCCGCAGAGCACAATGTCTGATGAAGTACACCGACACGTCGCTGAAGAACTTGTACATCACCATAATGTTCACCACGTGACGATTCAAGTGGAAACAGGGGACAAAGACTTCCCCTGTGATCCCTGTTAGTTGTTGTTAGTATGATTTAACAATAACGTTGGTTCCAACCGTCATAAAATTATGGTTGAGCCATTGCGCCGCACTGGGTAGTACGCGAATACAACCGTGGCTCGCATTATAATTGGGTACATTATACGAGCCATGGATCGCGTAACCTTTATGGAAATGCATGCAATACGGCATAGGTGCACCACCGTTAGGTAACGGAAATTTACTGGATTCGCAACCGGCACCTTTTTTACTGTAGACACGGAAGTTACCTCGAGGCGTTCGACAGGCACGACGAACATCGTTACAAAATCCCGCACCACCTGAAGCACGTCCCGTTTTCAATAAATGACCACCGCCATCATAGGCCGCCCAAGCTGTCGCT
>DAOUQR010000013.1 GCA_030625525.1 Pseudomonadota bacterium
CACAAAAAGCAATTGCGCAATTTGCTGAGGTGTTAATAGGTTATAGCGACTACCCGCCCCATCAACTAAAACAAATTGCGAGGTATCGATATTAGTATGTTGTGCTAGGATTCTTTTGATCGCATAAACGCCTTGCTTAAAACTCCCCTCACCCGCCACACTATGGCCGAGCATCTTGGTGATAGCATTCGCATAGAGATTATTAGAATCTTGTAACATCGTTGTTAATAACTGTTTGAGCGGCTTTGATCTATGTTTTGCAAGCGGTGTCGTCGCATTTGCGCTACTTCCTTCAATAATTTTTCCTGTCAGAGTGATACCATCTTTACGCAATTCTGTAGCGATCACATTTTTTGCCAACCTAAAGGGGTTCGCTACCGATAAATGCAATCTAACATTGCGTTTGCTGATCGGCCAACAACCATAGAAGGTATAATGATTATCTGAATTAACATCCACGTTAAAGTTACAATGTTTTTTTGCGGATTTATCCGTCACTGTTATGACATTATTTTTAAATTTAACAAATTCAGCAGACCGCGTTGTTTGAATACGTACTTTTTGTTTAAGTTGGTTGGCCGCTTGAATATCGAGTCTCACCGCATTTTCATTCAACATGATCGCTGAAACAGGTGCCATGTAAGACCAAGCAAAATCATCGACAGAGGTGCCGTTAGGATAGTAAGGCCGTTTGAATAAATGTGGATCTAAAACAAATTTTCCCTTGATTATTTTAATGCCTTCAAGTTTTAATTGGTGGATTAATTTTTTTAATTCAGTTCGAGTTAAACTCGGATCACCCCCGAAGCGAATATAAACATTGCCATTGATTGTATCGCCCTCAACAGTACCTGACTTAGCTAATAACTCTGTTTGAAAACGAAACTTAGGTCCCAACTGATACCACGCAGCCATCGCTGTAAACAATTTAGTATTGCTCGCGGGCGAAAAAGATTTGAGAGCATCATGTTGATAAAGCACCGCCCCACTCTCAGCATCAATGACTTGAATACCAATTTCTGCATTGGGTAATTGATGTTGAATTTGTTTAGGGATAACTATATTTAATGGCGCGCTGTAACTAAACAGACTGATTGAAAAAAAACACAGGCTTAATAAAAAGTTTTTCATGATCTTAAATCCATTTAGTGAGGTCAGGGGTCAGGCCTCAGACCTGACCCCTTTAAGGAATAATACTTCCTGTAAAAAAGACTATTATTTACAAGTAAATTTCATTGTAACTTGATAGTCACTACTAGAACTAGCAGTGTTTGGGCTACCCAAAACAGCCGAAGCTAAACCAACAATCGCCGCTTCATTTTTTGGAACACCTTGGTATTTAGTGCGATGCTTTAAGACGACTAAACGTTGTCCCATTTTCTGGCAATATTTCATCGCTTTATTTTTAGCATCACTTTCTGCAGCACCTTGAGCGCTTGAAGTGGTGACTAAGGAAAAATTATTATCACCTTCTGGATAAATCGTTGTGCTTGCGCAACCGGCTAAAAGGGCTAGACACATTCCGACAGATAAAATACGTGGATTAAAAGACATTTAACACTCCTATTTAAACGTTGTTATTATAATTATGAGCACCGAGCGAGAGCGATTCTATAAAAGGGCGTGATGAATGTCCACGAAAATGACTTTAAATTTGAAACTAAAGGAACGGATGTTGTTATATACCCATCACACCTGAAGATGCGATGGGTATATTGAGCAATAAGCACAAAATTTAGATGATAACCAGCGCCGATCCCCAAGTGAGTCCCCCACCGATGGCCTCAAACAAAACCGTTTGGCCGGGCTTAATTCGACCGTCTCTTAAACCGACATCGAGTGCCAGGGGAATTGAGGCTCCCGAGGTATTTGCATGTTCGTCCACCGTGACGATAACACGGTCCATCGGCAAACTTAATTTCTTCGCGGTTGCTAAAATAATACGTAGATTAGCTTGATGAGGTACCAACCAATCGATGTCATCTTGTGATAAATTGTTTGCTTCTAATGTTTCTGTGACCACATCACCCATTGCACGCACGGCCATTTTAAAGACTTCATTGCCACGCATTTGTATCGTTGATTTATTAGCGCCATCAAGATCGGCGACTGCCGGGTTCATGATGTAAAGCATTTCGCCATACTTGCCTTGCGCGTGTAAGTGTGAAGAAACAATCCCCGGTTCGTCACTGGCTTGTAATACGACAGCACCTGCGCCATCACCAAATAACACACAGGTCCGGCGATCTTGCCAATCAACAACACGGCTCATCACTTCACTGCCAATAATAAGGGCGTTCTGAATACTCTCAGTTTTAATAAATTTTTCAGCAATACTCAGCGCGTAAATAAATCCCGTACAGGCAGCTGAAACATCGAATGCAATAATATTTTTCTCAATACCTAATCCTTGCTGAACTAAGCAGGCAGCACTCGGTAAAAATCGCTCAGGGGTACAGGTTGCAACAATAATTAGATCGATATCGCTCGCTTCAACGTTCGCTTTCGCTAAGGCAAGTTTAGCCGCCATCGTCCCCATGCTATGTACGGTTTCGTGCTTTGCTGCAATATGTCGACGTTTAATACCTGTTCGTTCAGTGATCCATTCATCACTTGTTTCTACAGTTTTTGCTAACTCAGCATTTGTTAAGCATCGCTCAGGGAGATAGGAGCCACTACCAATAATTCGGGCATTACTCATGTCATTTGGCCTTCACTTAATAAGTATGCGACTTTTTCTCCGATTAATTGAGGCACATTGTATTGCACTTCTAACATCGCTTCTTCGATCGCGTATTCAAAACCTTTGCGTTTGGCGCTACCATGACTTTTAATTACAATGCCATTTAAACCTAATAAACTCGCACCATTGTAACTCGCCGGATCGACTTGTCGTTGCGTGCTTTTAAGAATGGGATAAGTGAGTAAGCCGATAAGTTTCGTTAAAAAATTACGCGCAAACGCTTTTTTAAATTCATGAAGAATCAATTTGGCTAAACCTTCACTGGCTTTTAATGCAATATTACCAATCAGACCATCACAAACGACGACATCAACAACACCGGAAAATATCCCATCCCCTTCAACAAACCCCGTATAATTAAGCACCCCCGAGTTTGCTAGAAGCTGTGCCGTTAACTTAATTTGCTCATTGCCTTTCATCTCTTCGACACCAATATTTAACAATCCCACTTTTGGGTTATCAATATTTTCTACCGCTTGAACTAAGACTGAGCCCATAACAGCAAATTGAAATAATGTTTCGGCATGACTATCAATATTTGCACCCAGATCTAATACGCGCGTTTTCCCTTCAACGGTCGGTAATACAGTAATAATCGCGGGTCTATCGATCCCAGGTAGAGTTTTCAGAACATATCTCGCCGTCGCCATCAAAGCACCGGTATTACCAGCACTGACACAGGCTTGCGCTTCGCCAGCCTTAACAAGATTAACGGCCACACGCATCGATGAGTCTTTTTTATTGCGCAAGGCGTGTGATGGCAATTCATCCATTGCCACCAATTCAGACGCATGGCGAATCTTAAGGCGATCACTTTGAGAGGCACGCAGAGATTTCAAATAACGTTTAAGTTTATGCTCATCGCCGACAAGGATGAGAGACAGATTAGGGTGGCGCTTTAGCGCACGAAGGGAGGCCGGAACCGTCACTCTCGGCCCATGATCTCCCCCCATTGCATCAATAGCGATTGTATAGTTAACCAAAGCTTATGCTTCGTCTTCACTAACTTCTTCAACATTTAAAATTTGACGACCACGGTAATAACCATCCGGTGTAATGTGGTGACGCAAATGCGTTTCACCAGTGGTTGAATCAACAGACAATGTTGGCTCTTTCAATGCATCGTGTGAACGACGCATGCCACGACGTGAGCGTGTTTTTTTACTTTTTTGAACAGCCATTATGCTTACTCCTCAATAAACTAGATTAATTCTTCCAAGACAGCAAATGGAGTCGATTTTTCCATCATTGTCTCGTCGAGCGTTCCACTCATGGTCGGCATCAACACATCACAATCAGTGGCATGATGACGCGCAATAAGCGGCAAACTCAATAAACATTCATCTTCAACCATTCGATACAAATCAACTGAATTATCTTCCGACACAACAGCCTCGTAGCTATCCGGAAGTGCCTCAGCCATTGACTCGTTCGCCACGACCGCTAAGAGCGAATCGCTTGAAATGGGCTGGCGATAAAATTCTAAACAACGCTGACACTTCAGCGTAACATTACCTTTAATATGCGACTTTATAATAGGACGGTTAATTTCATCCCTTAAAAAGACCAATTCTACTGCTATTTCCGCATGTTCTCCCGCAACGTCTCCACGCAACCGAGGCAAGTCAGTTAACGTTAAAATGCCATCAACGCGCCGTTCTAAAGCCACGAATTGACCGACATTGATTGTTTTGGGCAATAATCTATCAGACATAGCCGCACATGATACTGATTTTTCTAAGATTAGTCAAAAAAAATATCAATTACCAATGGCGGATCACATCAACCAGTTTACGAGTTCCTGCATGTCATCGATTAATAGTTTTGGGGCGTGGATACGCAATTCTTTTACGCTATGCATTCCATAGGTCACGGCAACAGCATCGACTTTAGCATTATGTGCCATTTGCATATCATAGGTTGTATCACCGATCATCAGCGTTTCTGCAGGAGAGACATTAAATAAGGTCATCAATTCATTCAGCATCATTGCGTCTGGCTTTTGTGCGGTTTGTTCTGCAGTACGATACGCATCAATAACAGGTGCCAAGCCCGTTGTTTTAAGCGCACCTTGTAATCCTGAGGTGTATTTACTTGTCGCAATGGCATTATGAAAGCCCAATTGCTTTAACCACTGTAGCGATGATTTAACACTCGGATAAAGAAACGACAGGGATAATAATGGCGTAACATGAACACGGTAGCGAGCAAGTAAACGTTCTTGTGCTTGTAAATCGTTCTCAGGATATAAGCGCTGAATAACATTTTCTATGCTCAAACCTACTAAATATACGATTTCAGATTTATCTTTTTTAGGAAGCCCACAATCATTAATTGCTAAGGTCATTGCATCAAAGATGGGTCTAGAAGAATCACACAAAGTACCGTCCCAATCATAAATTATCAGTTCGTATTTTTTCTTTATCATGAAAGAGCCTGCATTATGTTAATTAATGAATCGTCCAACTCGGCGGTTATTTTAATCTGCTCTTGGGTCTCGGGATGGGTAAACGCGATGGATTGTGCATGTAAAAATAAGCGTTTTAAACCCATTTGACGCATTTTTTTATTAAAATCGCGATCACCATACTTCTCATCACCCGCAATAGGATGCTTTAAATGGCGAGCATGGACGCGGATCTGATGGGTTCGACCCGTCCTTGGTAATGCAAGCAGTAATGTCGCGCCTTTAAAACGTTCTTTAACACGAAATTCTGTTTCGGCTGACTTGCCCTCAGAGCTCACTCGTACGATACGCTCACCTGAACTAACCGTATTTTTTTCTAAGGCCGCATCAACGATCGATTTCGATCCCTTCATATTTCCTTGGACTAAACAAAGATAACGCTTATCAACCACCCTATCTTTTAACTGTTGATTAATCGCTCGCAATGCATTGGCTTTTTTAGCCAGCACTAAACAGCCCGATGTTGCACGATCTAAACGATGAGCAAGCTCTAAATAATGTAAATCTTCGCGGGCTTGGCGTAAAAGCTCAATCACCCCTAGACTGATACCACTCCCACCATGAACAGCAATGCCTGAAGGTTTGTTAATAATTAAGTAATGGTCATCTTCATAAATGACCTGTTTGAGCAATTCATCCATTCGGTGCTGTGGCGCACTCGGTGGAATGCTGGTGTCATAGCGAACTGGCGGTATGCGGATCACATCACCCAATTGCAATTTCACCATCGGTTTAACGCGTTTTTTATTAATGCGCACCTCGCCTTTGCGGATAATGCGATAGATATAACTCTTCGGCACCCCTTTCAAATGTCGCATCAAAAAATTATCTAAACGCTGCCCGACATACTCTTCGGTGACCGGCAACATAACAACAGTTGGTTTATTTATCATCTTGTCCATGAGTGCTAGCTAAATACGGGCGCCAATTGCGTTTTACCAACGGTGCTGATAGACTGCGCGTTGGCATTGGGCCAAATATTAAAATGAATAAAGACGCAAGATAACACAGAAACGTGTTACTGTTTAACAGATTTTGGTGCGTTGTGCTTAGATTGAACGCTCACAGGGCTCGATCAAACATAACGTAAAGAAAAACAAAGTGCAGTAGTTGAGAATAGCGTTAAACACGTTCTCACTGCGAGATAACAACATCATTATACTAACGTAATAATATGATCTTAACTTTTAGTCTTGTAATGACACTCATATATCCAATCCGATTGATTGGCATCAAACTAGACTCGCCTGCTGCACCCTTATATTTGAGGTATCCATGGATAAAATGCTCATTAATGCGACGCAAGCTGAAGAAATTCGCGTCGCGCTGGTTAAAGGCCAGTACTTATTTGATTTGGACATCGAACGACACGGTCAAGAAAAAAAGAAAGCAAACATTTACAAAGGACGTGTTACTCGAGTTGAACCCAGTTTAGAAGCGGTCTTCGTTGAATACGGCGCAAAACGCCAAGGCTTTTTGCCCTTAAAAGAAATTGCACCGGACTACCAGCGCGATGCGAAACGATCAAAACCTGACCAAAAGCTCTCCGTCAAAGACCTGATCAAAGAAGGTCAAGAGTTGATGGTACAAATTGAAAAAGAAGAACGCGGCACCAAAGGTGCGGCACTTAGCACTTACATTACACTTGCCGGTTGCTACTTAGTCTTATTACCTAATAACCCGAATGCCGGTGGGATTTCTCGCCGTATTGAAGGTGAACATCGCGAAGAATTACGTGACATTATGCGTCGCTTGCAGATCCCTGAAGGCATGGGCGTTATTGTTCGTACCGCTGGAATGGGTAAAGACCTAGAAGATTTGCAATGGGATCTCGATGTTTTAGCCAATCAATGGCACGCGATTAAAGACGTTAACGCCCAACGGCCAGCACCTTTTTTAATTCATCAAGAAGGCGACGTCATCATTCGTTCAATTCGCGATAATTTACGTAAATCCATTGATGAAATTATTGTTGATGATCCTGAAGCCTTCATTAAAACAAAAAACTATATCGAGCAAGTTAAGCCGGACTTCGGCAGTCGAGTCAAACTGTATCAAGATACCATCCCACTCTTCACACGTTACCAAGTCGAAAGTCAGATTGAATCAGCTTATCGTCGTACGGTTCCATTACCGTCTGGTGGCTCATTAGTGATTGATAGAACTGAAGCATTAGTCTCTGTTGATATTAACTCAGCAAAATCAACCGGTGGTACAAATATTGAAGCCACGGCACTGAACACGAATATTGAAGCGGCAAACGAAATTGCACGCCAATTACGCTTGCGTGATTTAGGTGGATTGGTCGTTATCGATTTTATCGATATGACTCCCATTCGAAACCAACGTGAAGTTGAAAATTGCTTACGTGAAGCCTTGCGCAGTGATCGCGCTCGGATTCAAATCGGTCGAATTTCTCGCTTTGGTTTACTCGAAATGTCTCGACAACGTTTGCGTTTATCCTTAGGTGAAGCCAGTCAAGAAACTTGTCCTCGTTGTAATGGTCGTGGCGCAATACGCGGCATCGAATCCCTAGCGCTATCCATGGTTCGCTTAATTGAAGAAGAATCATTGAAGCAATACACCAAAGAAGTTCGCGTACAACTTCCTGTGAATGTGGCCACGTTTTTAATTAACGAAAAACGTGAAGCAATGCTCGAAATCGAGAAACGACATAGCATCAGAGTGCTAATCATCCCTAACCCACATATGGAATCACCTCACTATTCCATTGATCGTATTCGTACCATGGACAGTGATGGCGGTAAAAAAGCGAGTTATCAACTTGTGGAAACGCCTGAAATTGTGGAACAAGTCGTGAGCCCAAAAGAAAAACCACCTGAAAAACCCGCGGTTAAGCACGTAGTCCCACCTCATCGTCGTCGCGAAGAACCCGGTTTCTTTAAGCGACTCTGGACAAGTTTATTCGGTGGCAGCAGCTCAACAGGCAAGAAAAAGAAACCGAGTCATCGTCACTCAAGTTCACAAACTAAATCTCAACATCATTCTAAATCGAGATCTAGAAGTCATCATCAGGGAGGTCGTCATCGCCCGCAAAATCAACAAAATCAGCAGCACAGACGTCGCCAACAACAAGGTCAAAAAAGGCATCATAATAATCCGCCGAAGCAAGGGACTCCCCAAGAAAGACATCATAATAATCCGAAGCAAGGGACTCCCCAAGAAAGGCATCATAATAATCCGAAACAAGGGGCTCCCCAAGGCGCTAAACCATCACCTCAGGTGAAACAACCCCAGCCCGAACCAAAACACATCAAAGAAGATTAGACGCTAAAATCACCCCTCTACCAGAACGGTCGCACTGACCGTTCTGTCTTATTTCGGCTCCCCACAGATTCTACCTATCTGCTATACTGCCCATACGGAACCAAAAATAAGACTAAGGAGAGCGGCTGTGCGCACAAGTCATGACACGAATCCCTTTATTTCCACCTTCACCCTTGACACTGATTTTGCAGCACCCAGACCAGAATCGTTAACGGAATGGATTGAACAACTCCCCCTTGCGAACATCCCTAAAACCCTTGAAATGATCCGCCAAACCATCAATCATTATTTAACCTCCTCACCCGATCATAAAACTTGGTTTGATGTATTAGAACAACTCTATACGCATGCCAATCAAATTAGTGACGCGACGTATCATTACTACCACGCCATTAACCAAAGTCCGCGTAACACACTGCGAAACATCATGCATGTCGTGATCGATATGCACGATGCAATCGCTCAAAGTTACCAACAGCTCGCTGAATCGACCGCTCAAGACATAACAAACGATCAAAAAGCCACGGCCATTCATAGAGCGCTTAGACAACTGCATACAATTCAACTCCATTGTTTACAATTGTATACAAACGCAACCCCAGCTTACTGGAATCGCCTGAACGCCCTATACAGCTTGGCAAGAAAAAACAACTTAACAAAAAACACGATCATTGAATTACAAAAAAACGGACAGATTGAATCAACCATAGATGCAGCATTTATCGCACCTTGTTTATTAGCAACGGCGTCTCCCAATCAACTACGCCCTGATGATATTACAGAGATCAATGCACAGCTCTTGGACTTTGCTAAAGTATCAACGGTATCTGACATCATCGAAGATGATGCGTTATTTGTGATTCAACTTGACGGCTCACAGGCACCAACCTATCGTAAACTAATAGAGGAAACCGAGGTTTCATCTAGCTGGATCAGCCTAGACATTATAAAAGCCCTAACGACAGTAGAAACATCAACTATCCCAGAAAATTTAAAACAACATTTAATCCATAGTTGGGGCAGTTTTCCAACGCGACAATTTCCTCGCACGAATACACAGGGTGATGTCAAAGTCAGCATCGGACTGGCCACAACACATTATTTTCTCAATGAACAAGATGACATAGTCCCAAATCATCTGAAACAAACAGATACGGTTGAAGAACAACTGAGTTTGTTATCACTCGATAATCAATACAATCCCGATCTCATCGAAAAAATTGCCCAAATGACCCCAACGAGTGAAAAACACTATAGACAACACGATTGGCAATTAATCAACGCCAGTAAAAATGGCTATTGCTTATGTACAACAGCCACCTACCCTGAAGATATTCATGTCGGTGATATGATTGGCATACGAGAAGAGAGTGAAAACAGCGAAACCGCTATGCATATTGGGATCATTCGTTGGCTACGCTACTGTGATGACGATACACTACAAGTCGGCATTCAGCTGATTTCACCCAATGCGCAAGCGATTGGTCTGCGCAACATGCAACAAGAAGAAAATAAGGGTGAGTTTTTACGTGGGTTAATGTTGCCTGAAATTACCGCGTTATTCCAACAAGCCTCTATTGTTGCGCCACGCTTATTCTACAAATCAGGTGATATTGTTCACATCGCTAACCATCATTTAGAAAAGCACGTTAAGCTGATCAACGCTAAAAACTGTGGCTACCAAAATAGTCGATTCAGTTATGAAGATATTCATATAGAAACGTAAGCTTACAAACGAGCGAATGAAACAACACTTCATTCGCTCTTTTTTTTAACGCCGCTTCGGCAATACAATTGTTTTTAAATCAACATGATAGATTTTTTTATGTCGAACATAGCTTAGCTTGATCGTATCACCCGCGTTTATTTCACTGAGAATATCGTATAAATCATCGTACTCGCGGATAGGCTTACCATTAATGGCAGTGATCAAATCACCCAATTGAATTTCACCATTTCGATCACGGTAGGTTCCGTCTAAGCCTACACGTTCAGCCGGTGTGCCTTTAATAACTTCAGAGATCAGCACCCCTTTCACACCCAGTTGTTTTGCGATATT
>DAOUQR010000115.1 GCA_030625525.1 Pseudomonadota bacterium
TGAAGACGACACTCAAAATGTTCACTTGCTTGCCCCCATCATTACGGTATTTGAACACATGCTTCGCGTTTCACAGGCACCCGATAAATCATTTAAGCCCATGCTGTCTTTTTATTCTACCCCGACGTCTACACGCGATAATTTTGATATCTCACTCGCGACATGCCGAGATGTAACTCCGTTAGTTGAGCAACTAATCCACTTGCAGCATAAATCAACGGTTGAAAATATCAGTCGATTTTTAAAAGACTTTAATACGTCTCATTACCCAAAACTCATAAACAATCTAAGCACCGATGACCGTAAAACACTATCAAAAAAGCTAAAAACGCATATCAAAGTTCTAACAAAATCAAAATTTAAAGGTCTTTATACGGCTCAAGCTAACTGTCTAACAGTATTAAATGACGCCCTCAATCCAGAGCTCCAATTTAGACTCATTGACTTACAGAAAGCTAAAGCCCACTACATTACAGTAATCCCTTTTATTGAAGAGTTAGAATACTGGCAAAGTGCTACTGCTGGGGACAATAAACTCGAACAAACTAACTTAATAGATTCACTAAATAGACTGCTGACGATGTGTGAGACACATAAAGATTTAATTTGTGGTATTTATAAAAACATGATTCCTGCTATTAGCTCCACCTTGCTGATGATCGAGTCACAGATCTACAAATCTAATCCGCAACAAAAAATTGATGTCTCTATTGAAAAAAGCATGCTCGAAGATTTCTTTAATCTATCCGCGGATGAAATCAGAGACCTTAAACATGCCAATAAATCATTTGCTGAAAAACGAAACGAGGTAACGGACGAGCTCCGAGAAAAAGCTTCCTTGATAACAAAAAAATTCACAAACTCACATCTAGTAACAACTCTTTTCAAACCTAAAAGCCGCTCTACCAGTCCTGTTAACAAGGAATCACTTTCAGATTCTGAAGAAGAAAAAGAAAGTTTTTCGACTCTTGGTAGCCCATCCCTATCGAATTCGAGCGGCGACGAAAACTAAAACATAAAAAAACCTATGCTCATTACATCTGAAGATGCGGGATAAATCCCGCATCTTCAGGATTAAGCAACTAACAATTTTGCATAGACAAAAAAAAACCGCGCAAAGCGCGGTTTTTTAATTCATAACTCTCTAAACTAGTCGTTATTCCAACAACTACCACAGAGATATTTAACCAATGCACCTACAGCAAGCGCAGGTATCATGTTTTCAAAAAAACGTACAACCACCATGTAATCATGTAAACGATCGAGCGGCATTGCAATTGCCATGACACCCATAAGTATCGCAACAATAATCGCGACATATGAAATAACTCTCCCAAGCATTGACTATTCTCCTTATGATGATGCTCGAAACTAAGTATACATTACTCGGAGCGTCCTGCAATCATCATTTTAGTCAGTAAAATCGAACCCGTCTTGATGTTACGGCGATGATCAACATCACTGCCTACGGCTTGGATCTCTTGAAACATATCACGAAGATTGCCTGCAATTGTGATTTCTTCCACGGGATGTTGAATTTCACCCTGTTCCACCCAAAATCCTGCTGCACCGCGCGAATAATCACCGGTCGTGAGATTCACCCCATGCCCCATCGCCTCGGTGACTAACAAACCCGTATCTAAACGTTTTAGCAAAGCATTAAAATCATCCTGACCCGGGGCCACAAATACATTACGCACCCCACCCGCATTACCCGTTGTCGTTAAACCTAGGCGCCTAGCCGAGTAACTACCTAAAATATAACTCTCTAAAACCCCATCTTTAACCAAGTCATGTTTATAAGTTCGCACCCCTTCATTATCAAATGGAGCAGAGCCCAGCGAATTAGGTCTTAAAGGATCTTCATAAATATGCATCCACGGTACACAAATCGATTGATGCAACTGCTCGTGCAAAAAAGTCGTCCCACGGTATTGTGCAGTACCACGGATGGCCCCCAGTAAATGCCCAATCAAACTCGAGGCCATTTCAGGCACAAATAAAACCGGCGCTTCTTGAGTCTTAATCGGTCTAGCGCCCAATCGTCTCACCGTTCGACGAGCGGCTTCTTCAGCCACTTGATGAATATCTAACAACTGTTCGGGATCACGCGCACTGGTGTAATAATAATCTCGTTGCATCGCCCCATTTTCTTCTGCCACGTAGACCGTACTAATACTGTGACTGGATAAGGGATATGCCCCGATAAAACCATGTGAGTTACCATAGACATAAAAACTCTCACCGGTTGACACCGACGCACCTTCAGAATTATTGATCCGCTTATCATAGGCTAAGCCAATCGCCTCGGTGCGTTTAGCTAAGTCAATCGCCTCCGGCGCGGCCATCGCCCAAGGGTGCCACAAATCAAGATCAGGATAATCAAAAGCGAGTTGGTCACGATCGGCCAACCCCGAAAATTCATCTTCACCAGTGACTTTTGCAATATCACACGCGGCTTTCACCGTGGCATCAATGGCCGAGGCAGACATATCCGAGGTACTTGCCGTACCACGCTTTTGACCATAATAAACGGTGACTGCCAGCCCTTTATCGCGATGAAATTCTACCGTATCAACTTCGCCTAAGCGCACATTAACTTGCAAACCGGCATCCACATGCCCAGCAACTGCTGCAGCGGTGGCTCCCTGTGTTTTGGCCTTATCCAATACAGCTTGAATTAATTCCTTTAATTTTTTTTGCTCTACGACATCAATTTGGTTGCTATTCACTAAATTTTTATCCAAAATTACACTCCTTCTATTTAACTTGGCGACAAGTTTACAAACTAATTGAGATAAATACTATGAACGAATCATTTGAAAATATAACGGTCATCAAACATCCCTTAGTTCAAGACAAATTAACGACACTTCGTGATAAGCACACGAACAATAAAAATTTCAAAGAATTAGTGAATGAAATCACGCTATTGTTAGTTTATGAGGCCACTAAAAACTTAGTCCTAACCGATAAAACCGTCGAAACACCTTTAGAAACGATTCAATCAAAAACATTACAAGGCAAACAGCCTGTTATTTTGCCGATATTGCGCGCGGGTATTGGCATGGTCGACGGGTTTTCTTCACTGATGCCAGCCGCTTTGATTGGACATATTGGTTTGTTTCGTGATGAAGAAACCCTGCAACCGCAACGCTATTATTTCAAAATCCCAGCGGACAGTGCTGAGCGACAGTTTTTTATTTGCGATCCCATGTTAGCGACTGGCGGTACGGCTGTCGCGGCAATCGATGCACTCAAAGAAAAAGGAGTGACACAAATTTGTTTAGTTTGTATCGTCTCGAGTCCTGAAGGCGTGAAAGTGTTGCATGAGCATCATCCGGATGTTCAAATTTACACCGCCAGTCTCGATCGTCAGTTGAATGAAAATGGTTATATCTTACCGGGTCTCGGTGATGCCGGTGACCGATTATTTGGAACGCTATAGTGTTAAATCGGCGAGTTGTACGCATGATTGTCGGAATCATTCTACTCGCATGCCCGCTGAATTTATGGGCGACAACACAATGGCAAAACCTCGCGCCGGGTTTAGATTACAGTGTGATGCGATCCCCTAATCTATGGGGGCGTATCCATGCCTTTAAAATAAAGTTAAAAAACAATCGGCTCGATTTGGCGCTTGCCAAAGATCATGATCAATCCACCACATCCGTCAGACGACTCGCAAAAAAAAATGGCGCGATGGTCGCCGTCAACGGTGGATTTTTTACAAAAGAAAAACAACCCATTGGTCTTCGAATCAAAAACGGCCGCATCCGCTCTCCTCTTCATGGCACCAGTTGGTGGGGTGTGTTTTTTATCCGTAACAACCGCGCTTATGTTGCATCCCAACGCGGCTTTAAACGATCAAAACGTATTCGCTTTGCCGTACAAGGCGGCCCTCGTTTGATCATTAACAATCAAATTCCCAAACTCAAAGCCGGGTTAGATGAACGCACCGCGCTAGGCATCAATCCCCAGGGCGACATTATTTTACTTGCCACCCAAAACGCCATGCTCACCACCACCCAAATTGCAGAAATCATGAACCGCCCCGAACAAGACAACGGCTTCAACTGCATCAACGCATTAAACCTAGACGGCGGCGAATCCACTCAAATGTACGCCGCAATCGGCGACTTCATACTCGATATATCCGGCTTCTCAAACGTCACGGATGCAGTACTGGTGATCCCCAGGACCACAGATCAGGATTCTTGAATAAGAGCTCTGTACTGCAAAATATCGCCCGGCTGGCATTCCAGTGCCGAACAAATTGATTCTAAAGTTGAAAACCGTATCGCCTTAGCTTTACCGGTTTTAAGAATCGATAAATTCTGTTCGGTAATACCAATTTTTTCAGCGAGTTCTTTTGAGCGCATTT
Source organism: Pseudomonadota bacterium (assembly GCA_030625525.1). Lineage (GTDB taxonomy): Bacteria > Pseudomonadota > Gammaproteobacteria > DAOUQR01 > DAOUQR01 > DAOUQR01. Next base: position 4,385 of record DAOUQR010000115.1, read on the forward strand.
TACGAATGGCTAGCATAACATCGACATTAACAATTATAGGCATAGCTTCGTCCTTAAATAGTGAGCGCTTGTTCTTCAGCCAATGCAACGGCTTCATTCATAACATTGGCGATAACAACACACACACCACTCACAATAAACGTTGCGACATTCGAAAACGTAAATGGCACCATAATATAATGCACATGCGCATGCATGCTGACGATGAAGCTCAGTAAGGCTTGATAAACCCAACCAAAGACAACCCAAAATAATAAAACCAAGGCAAGTTTACGATAGAGGGTTGTATTCATCGCTGTAAAAATCTCACCGATTTCATAATGATGAAAAAGCTGTAGCAAATAACGCATACCCATCATTGCAATCACCAAAGGGAGCACAGTTACAATGCCAGACAGCAATCGAACCATGGGTGTTAAAATAATAAATTGTGGCGGCACCCCAACGGTCAGCGTCAAGCCGGTCGGGCTAACCC
>DAOUQR010000104.1 GCA_030625525.1 Pseudomonadota bacterium
ACTGGTATTGGAGATCATGTCGACGATGAAATGACGATAGAAAACATTCTTCTGGCATCAAAAAATGCAGCCTCCTTTTGCAAAAAAGTAATTAAACAAATTATTCATGTTTCTACAAATGAAAAAACAAACGAACTACACCCCACTGCAAAAAGACTTATTGAACAATATTCCTTAGAAAAGCATCCTGAAGGTGGGTATTATGCTCGGACTTATGAATCCAAACATCGAATTCCCGCACCCAAGAATTTCGGTACAGGCAAAACACGCTCGTGTGCGACATCAATTTATTATCTACTAAACGGTCATGACAAATCAACTTGGCACCAATTTCCCGAACACAAAAAACTGATCGCTCGTTTTTTAAACAAAAACAATCATCACGCCATTTAAATCTTTTCAATAAATTGAAGTGTACAATTAAACTAAACACTCGTTAAATATGATTTTAAATTAAATATTGCAATAATTTATCCGCGCTTATAATTAGCAGTGAGTAATCATCGTTATTAATGATATTGAATACACCACGTTTTCTCACAACTTGAATGGCGTGCGAGCACTTTAAGAATTTCATAAATTGCGACCAATTAGGTGAAGGCTGTTCATCATTAAGTTTTACTTCAATCGGCAGCCAAGGCTTACGATCTTTTGTAATTAAAAAATCAATTTCTTTTTTTTCTTTATTCCTAATATATCGTAATTCAAAATCACCGTAGCCGGTATCATGGCAATAGTGACAATACTTCAACAAATGAGAACCAATAAGATTTTCAAAGCGGGGACCTGGTTCGACAACTTCGCTCCAATCCCAGAGATAAAGCTTGCCTTCCTTTTTAATGGAGCGTGGTAAATTTCGATGATACGGCTTAACTTCGAAGTGATAATACAGCGCTTTTAGATAACTGAGCCAGCGTTTTATCGTATTGTATGATACCTCTAGATCGCGTGCTAGAGAATTCAAGCCCAGAGAATAACTGACGCGTTCTGGCAATATACTCGCTAACATTTCAACCTGGCTGAGTTCGGGCAATCTGCTCAAATCTCGCAAGTCTTCTCGAATTAATCGTTCTATGCGACTACGCTGCCATAGTCTAAGTTTGCGTGTGGATTGTCCGAGAAATGGCTCTGGAAATGGACCAAACTTTTCGAGCTGTTGCAATATTTCAAAATCTGTCTTCGCGGCTTTAATTGAGTCTTGAAAGATATAATCTACGAGCAGATCTGGCTCAGTAAACTCATTTCGCTGCGTTAACTCAGCAAGTGAAAACGGATGCATGCGAAAGTGATGATAACGTCCCAATAAGCTATCACTACCTCTTCGATACACATCTAATTTAGCACTACCAGTTACAAGAATATTACAAGGATTCAGCAATGTGTCGTAAATTCCTTTGATGCTACGTTTCCATAATGTTGCTTTATGGATCTCATCGAGGATGATTAAAGGTTGAGTTTCACTCGCTTGTTGCGGAATAACTTGAGATGGATCTTTGGTCCACAAGCGGCGAAACTTGGTTTCGTCCCAATTATAATAATGACCATTGCCTCTTTCTTGCAGTAAGGCTTTAGCCATCGTGGTCTTGCCCACTTGTCTTGGGCCAGATACAAATGCCATTTTATCTGCATCGAAACAGAGTTCAATCAAATCATTAACGATATAGCGAGTTCTATTCATGTTGACTATATTAACGTCTATCGGAAAAATAGTCAAGAAAAATTTCTGGCCATTTTGCCGGTAGTCGTTAATATGGTCAGGCCTTTCGCCAGCCCAAATCTTAATGTTAAGATGACATGTGGAGATTCGAGAGCGAAATTCTTACTAACTAACCTTCTATTTCATTAACTTAGGAGAAGCCAGTGTCTTACCGATTAACAAAAGATGCATGAATTAAGCATCTGCCAACGCATTGTCAAACTGATTGAAGCGCAGGTTGGTGAGCGAACTGTCGTTGGAATAACCTTGCAAATAGGCGGGTTTGCGGGGGTTGAAATTTCTTCACTAGAATATTTATTCCCCTTCGCAGCAAAAAATACGGTTGTACAGGATGCAATATTAACGATTAACCATGTGACATCAAAAGCCCGTTGCAACGATTGCCAGCATGTCTTTTCCCCTCAGCGACGTTATGATGCGTGTCCAGAATGTGAGGCGTATGGATTTGAGTTACTAGCTGGTGACGAACTGAATTTAATCAGCGTCAGCTGTTGAGCATATACCTAACTGGATGCTTTCTGTTAGAGTGCAGCTGATTTAACGAGGGAGAGATTTATGTGCGGACATTGTGGCTGTGGTGAAACAAGCAAACCTGAAATCATTGATTTGCATCAATCGATACTCTCCGATAACGATCACATGGCGGCTCATAATCGAGAACATTTTGAAAAAAGTCATATCACTGCGATTAATCTCGTGTCATCCCCCGGTGCGGGAAAAACTACCTTGCTTGAACATACTTTAAAGATCTTAAATAAAGATATTCCCTGTGCTGTGATAGAAGGTGATCAACAAACCGATTTAGATGCCGTTCGAATTGCAAAAACAGGTGTCGCGGTCAAGCAAATTAATACCGGCCATGGTTGTCATTTAGAGGCCGCGAGTATTCATGACGCGCTCCATGAAATGCAACTACCCTCAAACAGTTACTTGTTTATTGAGAACGTCGGCAATTTAGTGTGTCCCGCATTATTCGATCTCGGTGAACAACGCCGCGTGGTTTTATTATCTGTTACCGAGGGTGATGACAAGCCTTTAAAATATCCAGACATGTTCGCAAAATCTCATTGCATGGTGATCACTAAAATGGATTTGCTGCCCTATGTCGATTTTGATGTTGACCAGTGTGTTTCGTATGCGAAACGTCTGCAGCCCGATATTGAGGTGATCACACTTTCTGTTAAGCAGCTTGAAAGTTTAAATCCGTGGTTCGACTACCTACGCTAAAGTCAGTTAAATGGTTAAGTGACGTATGATAGCCTGGGAAAGTTCAGGAAAAGATAATTTTTCATAATCACCACCGAAATGACCCTGGTCAGCATATTCATGATATTCACAATTGAGTTTGTTATGGATAAATCGAGCTTCCTCGATCGGGATCCACGGATCATCTTGCGAGGCAAAGAGTATAATTCTTTGCTGGTTATTTTTAATTTTTTCCCATTGCCAGGGTGAGTCAAAATACTCAGATGATTTTTCAGTCTCCATATCTAGATCGGTATGATAGGCTCCGACAAGTACAGAACCAAAAATGGGTTTTTCTTCGGCGAATTTCATTGCTGCAATGGCACCACTGGAGTGGCCCACCAGTAATGAATTTTCATCGACGCTTAACTCATTACGTAAATAGGGCAGCCAATAAGACGCGCGAGCTAATTCGTTATCGGGCCATTCTTCGGCAATAACAGTGATGCCTTCGGCCTCTAATGTCGCTTTGACGCTTGGAAACCAATTATCTTGCGGTGAACCACCGCCGTTTCCGGGGATAAAGACAACTTTTTTCTGTGAATCAATGGCCATTAATATATTCCAGTATATTTTTCAGTCAATGTTCTGAGGCCTGTTAAACACTTGCAAGGCTTCAAGTTCAAGTCCCGTTAAACGCGCAACGTTTACTTCTGAAAAGCCTTCGGTTAGCAAAGATTTAGCGAGTAGTAACTTGGTTTGCTTGGCACCTTGCTGCATGCCTTGTTGCATTCCTTGTTGAATACCTTTTTTATAACCCCGTTGTTCAAATCTTTCAGCGAGTGTCATGACTTCATCCTCCAATTTTTTGGATAAGTGCTGTTCGGCCTTATTGACGATTAATTGTTCTTCATCATGATCTAAATCGTCCAGAACGTATTTTAGCACTACTTTTGCATATTGCGCACCTTCGTGGAACTCGACAATTCTTAACCATGGAAAGAGTGTGTCCAAATAATCAGCAAAATCCTGTACTTTTCGATACTTCAACACGAATTCAACCAAGCCTGACCACAGGCGTTGCTTCAAGTCGTGATCACTGATTTTTTGTAACTCGATTATTTGAAATGGATTAAGTAATATATTTTTAGCGAGTTGTTCGTGTTCACCAAATAATTTGAATAACGTGCGAGGTGCATTCCATGTTTTTTCCCCGGTATAGATCACGATCGGATAGATCAGCGGTAATGAGCCTTTCTTTATTTTTTTCCGATGACGATCAAAGATGTTTAACATATATCGAAAAAGTCTTAGCGACATGTGTTGATCGATGGCACTTTGATGTTCGCATAATAAATAGAAATATGCGGGTGTGTTTTCAATATTTACACTGTACAACACATCTGCTTCACTCGATTTATAATTGTCATCGATGAAGCTTTCTTTTTCTAATTTCAAGCTGGAGAAATCCACTTTCTGCAGTATATGTGCGGGTAAATGTGATTGAAAAAACTCAATCGCCACTCTAGTGTCCGCCATTGCTTGTTTAAATAACTTATCGTGAGGTTGATGGATCAACGTTGTCACGGCAAATTCCTTTTGGCTAGTGATAACAATTCAGTATGAATTGTGAAAATGGAATATATCAAACAACACCCCAAATTGAAACTATCCATGGGTTAAATATTGCGGCAAAGCGGTTTCGATTGCCGGTTGCTCCAAAATATTTAGATAGACTTTTCGAGCATCATCCTTGTCATTATGATTGACAGTGTAGATATGGCGATTTTATTATACTCGGTCTACCTAAACAAAAAGTGATGATATGAGTAAAATATTTGTGAGTAGTTGTCTATTGGGTCACAAAGTTCGTTATGATGGTAAAGATAATTTGCAAACGCATTCACGATTACAAAAGTGGATTGAAGAAGGGAATGTGATCGCAATCTGCCCTGAAATAGCAGGTGGTCTCCCGACACCGAGAGAAGCGGCTGAAATTCAACAAGGCAAAACAGCAGTTGACGTATTGAATGGCCAAGCTAAAATTCTCACTGTAAATGGCAATGATGTCACATCAGAATATCTAAATGGCGCTAAAAAAACACTGAAATTAGCACAAAAACACAATATTCAAGTCGCTATCCTTAAAGCGCGCAGCCCTTCTTGTGGTGCACGACAAGTTTATGATGGAACTTTTTCTAAAACTTTAGTGGATGGTATGGGCGTCACCGCGGCCTTACTTTCTCAACAAGGTAT
>DAOUQR010000117.1 GCA_030625525.1 Pseudomonadota bacterium
ACGGCAAGTCACTGCGTCTTACTCTATCAAACCCCACTATCAAAAATGGGCAAAGAGCGCCTATCCGTGATGCGAAAAACCAATAGCGGCTTTGATATCGCCCAAAAAGATTTAGAATTACGCGGCCCCGGCGAAGTTCTCGGCACACGTCAAACCGGCGCAGTCGAATACCGAATCGCCGATCTCATGCGCGATCAAGCCCTCATCCCAGACGTAAAACAACTGGCAAGCACCATTATTCAAGATTATCCCGAAATCATCCCCGAACTGCTACAACGCTGGTTACCCGATGCAATGAAGTACGGGTATGTTTGATTAATACCCCTATTTTTTTAGACAAATCACGTAATGTTTCGTTAAGAATAGAGTGTTATATTATAAATATAATATGACTGAGAAATTCTATGTTCCAAGATACTACTTTATATCTCGCCAATCCGCCTGTGAATGGAAATTGCTTGCCGTCATCTGTTGCGGCAGATATTGCTACGCGTGTGCGTCGGGGAGACTTTGATGACAAGTTCGAGGCGCAATTTAATTTATTAAAGGCGTTTGCTCAGTATTCCAAGGAACCTTATAAATTTGAGCCTAAGTCGTTACCAGAAATGTTTGATCAGCAAGAGTCAAAAAACATCCAGGAAATATTTACGCGTTTTAAAAATTATTTAGCAGAAGAGGGCGAAGAATTAGAAAAACAATTCAATCCGGTCGTTCGTTCATGGGCCGCCTTTTTTATGGATGCAAAAACGCAAAGGAAGGATTTTATAACGACTTTTTGTTCAGCTTTGGAGTTGACATGCGCTCTGGATGATGAGAAATCGGCAAAAAGATTTTTAGATGCTAAAAACTATCAGTCCTTAGAGAAAAGTGTTGGCTTAGAACTCTCATTCAAAGACTTTTTTTTCTCTCGTACGGATGTTCTTAGAAAATTTGAATTTAGTTTATGGCAAAATCTTTTTGAGGAGTTGGGGGCTAAAATCCAGAGTGAGCGACTAAAGGATGATAATAAATGGCCTGATAAAGTTGGTGGCTTAATCGATGACTTAGAAAATGAAGACTTAAGCAGTCAGTGGAAAGAGTTACATGAAAACGTTGTAAATAATCTCGCCGAAGCATCAACAGACATGGCACTTAGTGATATTGAGCCAATATATAAATGTCTCGGTTTCACAGCTAAGAAGATATATTACGATAGTAAGTTATATGATAGTAAGAGCAAAGAGTATCGAATTGATGACTTTGATTACTCGAAAAATGCGCGGTTTGTTCAAGTCACGTTGAAAGAGCGATACGCTCCATTGAAAGAAAGTATTGAAGGGCTAGGCAGCAAAGGTGACATGCTAGTGGCTGGTGGCGAAGCACAACATTGGATGGTGTTGATTCCCAATAAAAAACTTGCCCGTAGTTTTAAAAGTCCGTGCTTGCCTGGTGAAATAGTGGAAGAGGAGGAAAGTAGTCTTAAAGATACAGAGTCTGTGTACGATTCTTCATGCATTGAAAAGATTGAATCTGATGAAGAGACCAGCAGCACAGATATAGAAAAATTAGACGTTCGAGAAAGCGGAGAAGTGATAAGGCAAGAATTTACTCTGCATGAGTCTGAAATTGTTCTGGATGATGATGAAAAGAGAGAGGATCAAGCTGGCCACACTGAGAGCGTGGTTATAGCTGATGTTAAAGCAGTACCAAAAACTTATCTTGGATGGAAAAAATTAATTGAAAATTATGAACTTGAAAAAAAATTCGGTGTACATACCGTGATTATAGACGTCGCACGCGCTAATTTAATCGCACGATGTGATGCACTTAAAACTAAAGCGGAGAACTATTCAAGTAAATATTATGAGACTGATGCTAGTCTTCAAAATGTAATGTCTAAAGCAAAAGACTTATTCAATAGCCCCTGCCCGAACAATATTCTTGAGCTCAATAACTATGCCGCCAAACTTCAAGGCCATTCTTCACGTCTATGGAAAACAATCGGTGGCGCGATGATTGGACTCTCAACAGCAACCGCTACCGTTGGAACATTAGCCTTAGTCAATGTACTCGCACTATCAAGCCCATTGATGATCGCCATGGTTGCAGGCGGTGGAGCATTATTGGTTATTGGCCTGATCTTATTCGCAGCCAAGGGCTGCCAAACCGGCGTCTCCTATCGCGCTAAAAAATTAGCCGACGCTGTCGAAAAAGTAGAGCCATCGACTCTAACTATCTAATGCATGAGGTTCAGCATAAAATCTGCGCAGCCTTTAAATTTTTGATATAATCGCTTCCTTTTTATATTTAGTAAGTAAGTCATGACGCAACCCATTCGTAAAGCCGTGTCTCTCCTCTCAGGTGGGCTAGACTCTTTATTGGCTACAAAATTGATCCTCGATCAAGGGATCCACGTTGAAGCGATTAATTTTTACACCGGCTTTTGCCATTCAGGTCATACCTCAGGGATCCGAAATAACAAAAAATCCAAACCTAAGCGTAACGACGCACTCTGGTCTGCAGAGCAATTAGGCATTAAATTGCATATTATTGATATCGTCGACGACTATAAAGATATTGTGATCAATCCAAAATATGGTTATGGCCAAAATATTAATCCCTGTTTGGATTGCAAAATATTTATGGTGAAAAAAGCCTTTGAGTGGATGCATGAAAACGATTTTGATTTTATTTTTACCGGTGAAGTGGTGGGGCAGCGTCCTAAATCTCAACGTAAAGAAACGATGCCGATAGTCTCAAAACGCTCAGGTGCTGAAGACCGTTTGTTAAGACCCTTGTGTGCCAAATTATTTGAACCCACATTACCGGAACGTGAAGGTTGGATTGATCGCGACAAGCTTTTAAATTTAAGCGGTCGAAGTCGAAAGCCACAGATCGCGATGGCAAAAGATTATAATTTTGAAGACTTTGCTCAACCCTCTGGTGGTTGTTGCGTACTGACCGATCCTTCTTACTCCATAAAATTACAAGACATGTGGCAAACACGTGGCGAAAAAAATTATGATTTAGATGATATTATTTTATTGAAAGTGGGCCGGCATTTGCGCCCTAATCCAAACTATAAATTAATCATCGGGCGCGAAGAGGGTGAAAATAATTTTATGGAAGGCTATCGAAAACAATTTCCACACATGCGAATTCAAAGTCATGTGGGGCCGTTATCATTGATCGAAGGTGATATACCTGATGATGATCTCGAATACGCCGCAAGCATTTGCGCACGTTTTTCAGCCGGCAGAAACGATCCAACCGTAACCGTGACTTATCACCCCGTCGATGGCTATGTCCAAGAGTTTGTGATCACACCCATGCCGACTGATGACATTAATCAGGCGTGGTATATATGAGTCATTACCTGTTAGATGTGAAACGCTTGCTCTGTCCGATGCCGGTGATTAAAACTCAAAATAAAGTCAAAGAATTACAAGTCGACGATGAACTTGAAATTGTGTGCACGGACCCGGGCGCACTGCAAGATATTCCGGCCTGGTGTCGCATGTATGGTCATGAAGTTTTAAATACGCAAGAGCAAGACGGCGAAATAATAATTACAATTAGAGTGTGTGAATAATGGAATTAACGCAACGTTATCTATCAGCCAGGTTGACCGCCATTATTGGTGCTGTGGTTAACTTAATATTAGGTGTGACTAAAATATTTTTTGGGATAGTGGGGCATTCTGGTGCCTTGGTCGCCGATGGCGTGCATTCTTTTTCTGATTTATTAACGGATGGTCTCGTGTTGGTTGCTTCACGTTATGGGAGTCAAGAAGCCGATAAGGAGCATCCTTATGGCCATGCTCGTATCGAAACGGCTGCCACCTTATTTTTATCGATGATCTTGATGCTAGCCGGTGGCGGTATTTTATATGATGCGATTTATCATTTATGGCTAAACGTACACGTGACGCCGAGCTTTTTTGTCTTGCTGGTAACCTTGTTAGTCATTGCTGTAAAAGAAATCTTGTATCAATACACCAAAACAGTCGGTGAAAAAATCCAATCAAAACTTCTCATTGCTAATGCCTGGCATCATCGAAGCGATGCATTATCATCCGTGGTGGTTTTTATCGGTGTCGCGGGTTCTTTGATGGGTTATACCCGGCTTGATGCCGTTGCTGCATTGTTTGTGGCTGTGATGGTGATGAAGATGGCGTGGCAATTAGCATGGTCAAGCGTGCGCGAATTAGTCGATACTGGCGTTGATGAAACAACCTTAAATAAAATTAAACAGGTGATCCAAGATGTACCCGGCGTGATTGAGCTGCACCAATTACGCAACCGTGTCACCGGTGGTAATATTTTATTGGATGTACATTTACTGGTGGCACCTAAGCTTTCTGTTTCAGAAGGCCATCACATTGGCGAACAAGTGCGACGTGAATTGCAACGTCAATTTTTAAGCATCATTGATATTACAGTCCATATTGATCCTGAGGATGATGAAATCTGCGCGCCTAGCGAGCATCTCCCCAGCCGTTATACCGTCATACAACAATTAAGTGATTGCTTTGAAAGTTTACCTGGAGCTAAAGAGGTGAAATCAACACAACTCCACTACCTGAGTGGTCAGTTACAAGTTGAGATCACGCTGCCATTAGAGCTGCTTCAAACCCATGAGCCTGATTTTATACAGCAGCAATATCAGCAATCGGTTGTGGGAATTGACTCTATCGAAATGATTACGGTTGTTTATACCGCTTAAAAGCGGCCGGAATTTCGGAATGCATTCCGAAATTCCGGCCGC
>DAOUQR010000111.1 GCA_030625525.1 Pseudomonadota bacterium
CGCATTCAAAATATGCACTTTTTGTTTAACCCCAGCCCGATGCCAGTGATCTTCGCGCCGCCTAATGAATATTTACAAACCATAGAGATAAATGATTTTCACGCAAACGTAGGTGATCTGCATCGTATTTGTTTGCAACCCGACGAGCGTGCAGTTATTTCAAAAGATGGAAAGGTGATCGTTTTACCGACAGATTCCAGTCTAGTATCTGAAGAATTTCAAGGCAATGGTGTTTATGTTTTTCGAAGCGTTCAATTTAACTTTTATGGACCTGAGAAAAAAAATAAAAAGCTGTCGGTACTGGGCCCCGTGACTTATTTTAACGTGCCCGTTGGAGAAGTTGCTTTTGGTACAGTCTGTGGAACATTTACGATTTGGCAACCTGGCGAACACTCCGTTAACAGTAATCGCAATGAATGGTTTGGTGACTTTTATTCGATTAACGTTGATCCCATTGATATTGAAAATATGCAAGTGACATCCAAGGGAAATGTGACTTCTCATCTCGATGTGTTTGTCAGTTATCGTATTGAAAATCCTGAAAAAGCGATTCAACGTTTTAAAAGCCATAAATTGCTTCATGAATTCATCGATAAAATAACTCGCGCCGAAGTGTTACGCATTTGCGCAAGCCACCCACCGATTGGTGCCAGTGATACGGACATCAATACAACACATACGGCATCAAAACATCTAGAGGAGGGTGATGAAGAAGATACAAGTATGATTGTTCAATCATTGCGTATGCGTGTCGATAGATTGATCCATGATTATGGCGTGGTCTTACAAGATATTGATATTACGGATTGGCGATTGGACCCGCAGTATGTTGAAAAGTTGCGTACAATTGCTTACAGCTTGCAAGAAAAGCGTGCGGATAATGAGCGACTTGAGCTCGACCTCAAACGATCGGAACTGGATAACACCAAACAGCAGTTAGTGAAAGACAATGAATTAGAATTATCCAGAAAAGAAAACCGCCGCGTAGAGATTGAGCTTGAAATGAAAAAGAATCAAGCCATCATCCAAGCAGAGCAAGTTCAAGGTGTTGAGCTGGCGAAACAAAAAGCGGAAATTGCACGTAAGGTCGCCGAATCAGAGTCGCAGGTAAAGATGGATCAATTTAAAAAACAATCTGAATTTAACTTGAAAGTGGCTGATGCCGAGAGCAAATGTGAAATTGCAGAAAAGAAAATTCTAGAAGAAGAAGCGAAACAAAAACAAGGAAAAATTACGAATGAAATCGCGCGAGATGCTGCGATCGCAAAAGCTGAAATGGAAGCCGCTGCATCGACAGCAAAAGAGTTGGCTGTTTCAAAAGCAAAATTAGAGACCGCTAAAAACATGCTTGAAGCGTCACGCATTGAAGTCGAGGCAAGCAAGCTGGAGATTGATATTGAACAAAAACGTGGTGATGTTGAAGCTGACATTATGTCAAAGAAAAAACTGGCTGAACTCCCGGGCGCCAATGCAGAGCAGCTTTTAGCGTTTGAGATGCAGCAGTCACAGATGAAAATGTTTTTAGCGTTTCTTAAAGAAGGTATTAAGTCTGATTGCAATATCCCCGGCTTTTATGAAATGAGCCCGAAAATATTGCAAGCGATGATCGCACAAACCAACAATCTTCAATCTGGTCAGATGGTAGGTTTACCGATGATGTTGGCCCAATCAACAGTAAATAAGGGTTCTCAAGAAAATTTACTGTCAACATTATTCAAGCAGCCATCGAAAGAAGATAAGGTTGTACGGATTAAAAAACCGCAGGAGACTAAAGAAATAGTTGAAGGCAGCGATCGTGTTATTGAGAAAGTAAATAACTAAGTCACAACAATAAAATCACAATTGCTATTGATTTAGCCAGCGGGATTGAATATAATAGCGCCGAATTAATAGCGCGGGGTGGAGCAGTCTGGTAGCTCGTCGGGCTCATAACCCGAAGGTCGTAGGTTCAAATCCTGCCCCCGCAACCATATTTAATAAGAACCCCTTTATGGGGTTTTTTATTATTTACAACAGGCAAAATGCCGGGGTGTTTAGGCTTAGCACGTGAAGCGTGACGACATAGAACAAATTATTGCGCCAGTGGTGAATGGTTTAGGTTTTGAATTATGGGGAATTGATTATTTTCCACAAGGCCAGTATTCACTGTTGCGTGTATATATAGATAAACCTGAGGGTATCACGGTCGATGATTGCGGGAGCGTTAGTCATCAATTGTGTGCCGTGTTAGATGTCGAAGATCCCATCACGAGTGCTTATACATTAGAAGTCTCTTCACCTGGTTTGGATCGCCCCTTATTTAAAGTTGAGCAATTTCAACAGTATGTTGGATCCGTCATCGAGCTTAGAACGCGCGTCGCTATCGATAAGCGCCGCAAGTTCAAGGGCGAGTTAAAGGCCGTTGACGAACAAAGTCTGGAGTTAATCGTTGATAACACAACGTTTAACATCCTCATGGAACAGATTGAAAAAGCAAACGTCGTCTATCAGTAATTTTTTTACGAGGGGCTTAGAAACATGAATAAGCAGTTGCTACTGGTTGCAGAAGCCGTTTCTAATGAAAAAGGTGTGAGTAAAGAAGTCGTATTAAATGCGATTGCCGCTGCCATTGAGTCCGCCACACGAAAACTTTATGGCGATATTGGTGTTCGAGTTGAACTCGACGACATGACTGGCGCGCATAGTACCTTTCGTTTTTGGGAGATCCTTCCTGAAGAAGAAATTGAATTTCCTGACCGTCAATTGACACTTGAAGAAGCGACAGAACGTGATGCTGATGCGGAGCTGGGCGGCACCGTTGAAGAACCGCTGGAGTCTATTGAATTTGGTCGTATTGCTGCGCAAACCGCTAAACAAGTGATTATGCAAAAAGTGCGTGAAGCTGAGCGTGAATTAGTGGTTGCCGAGTATCAAGATAAACTCGCTACCCTGGTAACGGGTGTTGTTAAGAAAACAACGCGCGATAACATTATTATCGATCTCGGGCGTAATGCAGAGGCCTTTTTACCTCGAACTGAAATGTTACCGCATGAAATTTTTCGTCCAGGCGATAGAGTTCGTGCCTTTTTATACCAGGTAGAATCACAAGCGCGTGGCCCTCAGTTATTAGTCAGTCGCATCCACGCTGACATGTTAAAAGAATTATTTCGCATTGAAGTCCCAGAAATTGGTGAAGATGTGATTGAAGTGAAAGCCGCAGCACGTGACCCAGGTAGTCGTGCCAAAATTGCGGTGAAAACAAATGACAAACGTATTGACCCGATTGGTGCCTGTGTGGGTATGCGTGGTTCACGTGTACAAGCCGTCTCTAGTGAGTTAGGTGGCGAGCGTATTGATATTATTTTATGGGATGACAATCCTGCGCAACTCGTTGTGAATTCACTCGCACCTGCTGAAGTGCAATCCATCGTCGTTGATGAAGATACTCATACAATGGAAATCGCAGTAACGGCTGAGCAACTCTCTCAAGCGATTGGACGAAGTGGGCAAAATGTAAATTTAGCTTCGTCGTTAAGTGGTTGGACCTTGAATGTGATGAACGAAGAAGAATTTGCAGAAAAAACTGAGAAAGAGTCTGCAGACATTTTAGAAACCTTCACCGATTTGTTAGATGTTGATGAAGACATCGCGCAAGTGTTAATTGATGCAGGATTTACAAGTCTTGAAGAAATTGCTTATGTTCCAGAAGACGAGTTATTAGCGATTGAAGGTTTTGATGAAGACATCGTAGAAGAATTACGTAAACGTTCGAATGATGTCTTGCTGACAAAAGCATTGACGTCAGAAGAAGAGTTGGATCAAACAAAACCGGCGGATGATTTACTGAATATGGACGGTATGGATAAGCATTTGGCTTATGTGTTTGCTAGTCGTGGCATTATCACGATGGAAGATTTAGCAGAACAGTCTATTGATGAAATAATAGATATTGAAGAATTAGACGAAGAGCGTGCTGCTGCATTGATAATGAAAGCGCGTGAACCTTGGTTTGTTGAATAAATCGGTTTCAGGTAATAAGGTGGTGAAATGGCTGAAGTTACAGTAAAACAACTTGCCGACGTAGTTGGTACCAGTGTCGATCGCTTATTGAATCAGATGGGTGAGGCTGGCATTGGCATTACTGGTGCAGAAGAGCTCGTCTCTGAAGAGCAAAAACGTACGCTTCTAACGCATTTGCGTAAAGCGCATGGTGAACCTGCAGCTGCAGCTAAACCAAAGAAAATTACCTTAAAACGTAAAACGACTAGCACAGTTAAGTTGGGTAAAGATCCACGTAGCACAAAAACTGTGAATGTCGAAGTTCGAAAAAAACGGACCTTTGTCAAGAAATCAGCCGAAGAATTAAAAGCCGAAGTCTTAGAACAAGAACAGGCTGAAGCGGCTGAAATTGCGGCGGTCGAAGCTGCAGCAAAAGCTGTAGAAGATGCGCGCTTAGCGACAGAAGCAGCTGAGAAAGAAGCTGTAAAAAAAGCAGAACTTGAAACGAGCAAAGCTACTGAAACAGCTAAACCAACTGAAGCAGCTGAGTCAACTGAAGCAGCTAAACCAACGGAAGCAGCTGAGCCAACGCAAGTAGCTAAGCCGACTGATGCGACTAAAGAAGTTAAACCGGAAGCCGCCTCTACAGAAACCCCAAAAGATAAAAAAGAAATTGTAAAAGCCGCAACATTGAAAGCGAAAGAAGAGCGTGGTTTTCGTGATGGTTCTGGTGGCCGACTGAGTAAAAAACAAGAGAAGAAACGCAGCAAACTTTTAAAACGTAATAAGGGCATGCGTGAAGCACGCGAGTCGTTGAAAAAACATAAATTTGAAAAGCCGACCGAGCCGGTTGTTCATGAAGTTAATATTCCTGAAACGATTACGGTTGCAGAATTGGCTAGACTCATGACTATTAAAGCAACTGAAGTGATTAAAGTCATGATGGGTATGGGGGCTATGGCAACCATTAACCAAGTGATT
>DAOUQR010000199.1 GCA_030625525.1 Pseudomonadota bacterium
GAGCCATTATGCGAAAGCTTGTACATATCATATATGGCATGTTAAAAAGTAATCGAACTTTTGATCCAAGTTACGTCTAAATATAATAACAAGTAACTAAAAAACTACTTGACGTTAAGACAGTAACCTTATTCCGGTCGCTGCGCTCTCTGCATGCGCGGCTGTGATTTAAGTTATCGCGTAATTTGATTAGCAAGAGATATTGAAGTTTGTAAGGCGACACGGATCAAGAGGTAAAGCAAGAGGTCTTAGGCTGTGTAGATCAGATCTTTGATGTGATTGAGATCTAACAAAAGCATTAGTAAGCGATCAATACCTAATGCGATGCCTGCACAATCAGGCAGGCCTGCGTTTAATGCGTCGAGAAACAACTCGTCGATCGGTAGGGGTTCGAGTCCCAATTTAATTCGCTTTGCATTATCGTTTGTGAAACGCTGTCGTTGTTCGTTTGCATCGGTCAATTCATTAAATCCATTCGCTAATTCAAGGCCTCGATAATAGACTTCAAAACGTTCTGCCAGTGGATATTCATCATGACGTATTTTTGCTAAAGCAGCTTGTGAGGCCGGGTAATCATAAAGACACACTGGCGATGTTTTTCCTAAATTCGGTTCGATGCATTCAGCTAATAATAGATTGAGCCAGGCATCTTTATCATTTTGATCGAGTCCGGTGATGTGAATGTTTTTTTGCTTAGCGAGTTGGATCAAATCTTGTGTTGAACAGGTATGCGGATTGATTTTTAAATGTTGTTCGAAACAAGCTTGGTAGGATAATTTCTCAACCGTCTTTACTGATAATACTTGTTTTAATAAATCAGAGACTTCATCCATCAGTTGCCAGTGGTTGAAGCCGACGTGGTACCACTCTAGCATTGTGAATTCAGGTTGATGAAATGAGCCTCGCTCTTCATGACGAAAGGCTTTGCAAATTTGAAAAATGGAACCACTGTTATTAGCTAATAAACGCTTCATGTGAAATTCAGGTGAGGTTTGTAGATAGCCGTATTGTGGGACTTGAATGGGTGGGACGAAGGGATCGGGGTTGGTTGTGACATCTAGCAGTGGGGTTTCGACTTCTAAAAAATTACGTGCGTAAAAAAATTCTCGGATAGATTTTAATAAGTGGGCGCGTTGTTTTAAAATATTGATGGACATGGGAGTGACCTTCGTAAATGTAGTGGGGTCAGGTCTGGGGCCTGATCTAGGGTGGTGAAATAGATCCCGCGGTCGAGCCGCGGGATGACGTTCTTCGGCGGGATGACGTTCATCAGCGGGATGACGTTCTTCATATCGCTAGCTAAAACATGCCTAAAGTCACGCGGGCTTCTTCATCCATCATGCTCGTGGTCCAAGGTGGCTCCCAAACTACCTGCACTGCCGTGCTATTGACTGACGCTAGATTATTTACCGTTGTTTCAATTGTTGTTGGGAACGTTTGTGCAACCGGACATCCCGGTGTGGTTAATGTCATTTGGATCACAACATTCGCATCCTCATCAACAAACACTTCGTAAATCAAACCGAGCGCATAAATGTTTACAGGTATTTCTGGATCATAAATTGTTTTTAATTGCGCAATGACTTCTTCTCTGAGCTTGTCTTTATCGATGTCTTTTGATTTAAATACTTTGTCTAAAATACTCATCGTACATCACTCCGTCGTAATCGATTCTGATTCATTATGTAATGCTGCATCCAATGTATGCCAGGCTAATGTGGCGCATTTGACTCGTGCAGGAAATTCTTTGACGCCGGCGAATACTCCGAGCTTACCTAATTTTAAAATTGCGTCAGCATCATCTTTGGTGATCATGTTATGAAACAAGGTAAAAATTTGTTCTGCGTATTCAACCGTCTTACCTTTTAAATGATCTGTCATCAATGAAGCGGATGCAGTGGAAATTGCACAACCTTGGCCAAGAAAGGCCACGTCTTCGATCACATCGTTATTTAAATGCAAATACAGTCTAATTGAATCACCACATAATGGATTAAAACCATTTGCCGAGCAGGTTGCATTCGGCATGTCGTGAAAATTTCGGGGGTTTCGATTATGATCGATAATAACTTCTTGATAAAGTTCGCGTAAACCATCCATTAAGCAAATACCTCTTTAACTTGCTGCAGGGCTTCGATGAAACTGTCCACTTCTTTTTTTGTATTGTAAACAGCAAATGAGGCGCGCGATGTCGCAGCGACTTCAAAGTGTTCCATCAGTGGCATCGCACAATGGTGGCCTGCACGTATAGCAATGCCCTGACTACTTAGAATAGTGCCGACATCATGTGCGTGAATTTTCCCGAGTAAAAACGATAAGATACTCGCTTTTTCTTTTGCCGTGCCGATAATTATTAAACCTTTTATTTGTTTTATTTGTTCGGTTGCATAACGCAACAACATATCTTCGTGCGCCGCAATATTATGAATGCCAATGCCATTGATATAATCAATGGCGGCACCTAATGCAATTGCGCCCGAAATATTCGGTGTGCCCGCTTCAAATTTGTTTGGCAATTTATTAAAGGTGGTGTTTTCAAAGGTCACGCGTGAAATCATTTCACCGCCACTTTGATAAGGCGCCATGCCATCTAATAATTCTTCTTTACCATAAAGAAAACCGATGCCCGTTGGAGCATACATTTTATGTCCACTAACAACGTAGAAATCTGCATCCAGATCCTGTACATCAATATCTGTATGAGGACCCGCTTGCGCACCGTCAATCAATACGCGCACATCATGATCATGTGCGATTTTAATCATTTTTTTAATTGGATTGACTGTACCCAGTGCATTTGAAATATGACCTAGCGCCAAAAATTTTGTTTGAGGGGTCAGTAATTTTTCAAACTCTTCTAAAATCAAATCTCCGTCATGATTGATCGGAATGACTTTCAGATTTGCACCTACTTTTTTACAAACAATTTGCCAAGGCACAATATTTGAATGATGTTCCATTTCAGTAATTAAAATGTCTTCACCCGGCTGAATGCGGGGCAATACAAAACTGTGTGCGACTAAATTAATTGCTTCAGTAGCGCCGCGTACAAAAATAATTTCTTTTGAATTTTTTGCATTGATAAAGTACTGCACTTTAGAACGTGCATTTTCAAACGCGAGCGTGGCTTTTTCACTGAGCGTATGTAATCCGCGATGCACGTTTGAATTATAGGATTGATAATAATCCGTGATCGCGTCAATCACTTGCTTTGGTTTTTGGGAGGTTGCCGCATTGTCTAAATAAATTAAGGGATGCCCGTTGATTTCTTGATGCAAAATAGGAAAATCTTTTCTAATCTCATCAATATTTATTGCAGTATTGGAAGCCATTTCTGAGTGCATAGCTATCTCCTTTTGCTGAGTATAAGTT
>DAOUQR010000309.1 GCA_030625525.1 Pseudomonadota bacterium
GGGTTACAACTTAAACCAAAGCCAGTCCCAAATTATTTCTTTAGAAGCCGGCGCTGAGACGACCGTCATGGATGTTCGTGATGCACTCGAGGCACAAGGTGTGTTTGGCGCGGTATTCTGTGCACCGGCAACCCCGAAGAATTGTGCCATGATGCGATTTACCTTGAATTGCAATATGACTCAAGCACAGCTCGATAAAGTCATCGAAGCGTGCGACAAGATCCGTAAGCAAGTGGATATGGTGAATTGGCCTTCCACTTTACGCATTCAAAATAAAGTGGCTGCTTAAACTCGCATCTTCAGGTGTGATGGGTATATATACCTTTACGCCACTGCTTTTAAATTTCTATCCATATTCTCAAGATAGTCGTTATACGATAATACGCGGTCGGGGCGAATCTCTGGACTTAGCGGGTTTTTAACCACCGCGTAAAAATATGTTTGGTCGAATTGAACTTGTTTGGCCGGGAGCAACCAATTATTCCAGTCACTCCATTCACCGTTATAACCATTGGTATGTGAAAAATAGGGGATGCGCTCGCCTGCTTCGAGTGCTTTTAAGACTTCTTTTGGCGCGCGGTTGTCTAATGCTAAGTCATAATGCATTTGTAGATCTTGTTTGTTTTTCATGATCAGCAAGTAGGGGGTGGCCTCAGCATCGAGCATTAAAAAGCTGCCGCTGCTGTCGGTAATATAAAATTCAACAATGTTGTATTGCTCTCGAATACCCTTGAAAAATTCGGCGAATATTTCATTGGTTAAGCAGTTGGGTGAATTAACCGCGAGCATCCGGATGATCATATCCGACATGTTTTGGAAATACTGTTTTTGCAAATCTCGGATACTGTCATTGATAAGCTTGGCAACATTCGGATCACTTTTTTGGACATAGCGATGAATAAGACCATCATTAAACGCTTGGATCGCCGTTTTTTCATCGGCTTTACCGGTAAGTAAGATCCGTTTGATCGAGCTATTTTCTAAGCGCTTACAAAATTCAATACCATTCATACCCGGCATCGCATAGTCGACTACAACAACAGAGACTTCAGAGAATCGTTGTGGATTATAGATTTCAGAATGAATCGCGGATAAGTTCAGGTTGATAGTTTGATTTGTCATTGGCAAGGTATCTGCATCGACGTATTCACTCACACAACGTTGTTGTAATTTATCACTCTCGTGTTGTTTAGCAAAGATAGTTTCCAGGGCCTCGAATGGCGAGTCATAAATTTGATACGCTAAATCTTGAGGTAGCTGCAAAGTAAAGTTCGCTAAAAATTCTTTGCTGTCATCTATAAACACAACGGTACTTGGAAAATAACAGCTCGGTATTGCGAAATGCTTCATTGTAAATTTATCCTTGCCATATCAACTGGTCATCAAAAACACTTAACTATATCACAAGCTTTTTTATGTGTTTATGGTCGGAAAGCTTAAAGTAAACTCAGTAAATTGCCCTTCTTTCGAGTGACAGGTGATTAATCCACCAAATCTCTCCATTGCCATTTTACAAAATGACAAGCCGATCCCTGATCCCGTTATAGTTGTTGTAAAGAATCGATCGAATAAATTGCGTAAATCTTGTGTGGGAATGCCGGCCGCCGTATCTTTAAAAATGAGTTTGTTCCAACGTTTTTCTTGAATTAATTGGATTGTAACCTCACCTTTCGTTGCTTTTGCAATGAAGTGTAGGGCATTTTTAATCAAGTTGAATAGCACGTGTACCATTAAAATTTGCGAGCCACGGAAGTAAAAATCGTCGGCTTCGAGGATCACTATTTTTTCTTTTTCATTTGCCATTATTCCAGTTTCTTGTTTCATTACTCTTGAAAC
>DAOUQR010000283.1 GCA_030625525.1 Pseudomonadota bacterium
GAGTCAGTGAAGCTCCGTTACCCGCGCTCAGGCGATTAAATAAAAGCACGCTACGTCACGATTTGCTCGTGACCACAGTCAGTCAGCTATAACGGCAACTTCATCACCGAGCGCTTATTGCGGCAAAAGTTAGGACGTAGGGCGGTCGGGCAACGCGATCATCTCTGTGATGGAGAATTACATTTTGATAACAAAATCGTGGCTATTGAAGTGGAATTAACTTTAAAAAGCCAGGCGCGTCGACAGTCGATACTGTATCAACACTTAAGCAATTTTAACGTCCATGAAATCTGGTATTTTTGTGAAGAGGGCAGTGTTTATAAAAAGATTAAAGAATTTGAAATGCAGAGTTCGTTGGTGAAGGTGTATAGCTTAAAGGAATTTTTGTTAGCGCATGATGAGACGGTTGATCGTTATGTTGCTTGATGAAATATTGGAACATGTTTTTTCTGAGCCGTTTGCGGCATTGGGGTTTGCTGTGGTTGCACTAGCAGCCATGTTATCACCGATGGCGGTTGTTACGGGGCTTCTCTTTTACCTTGTGGCCAAGAAAATCCGATATAGCATTTTTTATTCTTTTGGGCTGTTTTGTCTTTCACTGTTGCTGAGTACGCTTTTATATCACTTAAATATGACGCAATACGTGCAATTGGGTTTTAGTCTTTGGCCAAGCGTTTTTGAGGGTGACATAGGCTTACTCTTTCATCCGAAAAATTTTATTACCGCGATCCCAATCGCATCCTTATTGGTATTTGCGTTACTGTTGTTTGATACCTTGCGTTCAGACTTCTGTGATGAGTTAAGGCGTTTAAGTCAAGGGAAGGGCAAGGTGCGAGAGAAAAAGATCTCTGCTAAGAAATTAGCAAAGCGCTTAGCCTCAATAAAAACCGCTGCGTTTGAGCACGGCAGTGTGATTGGCTTAAGCCAAAAGGATGCAACCCCGGTTATCCTGTTTGATCAAAATGCCAACCTGCACACCTTAGCCATCGGCACGACCGGCTCAGGTAAAACCACAGCCATATCAAATATTATGGAAAGTGCAATCATTCGCGGCTTACCTTTGATTGTTGTCGACGGCAAAGGTGACACGGAATTAATGCGTAAAGTTGAACGCTATTCCAAGCAACATCAACGAAAATTCTATGGCTTTTCCATGGTAGGCGACAGTGTGAAATATAATCCCCTAGCGAGCGGTGGCGTGACATCAAAAAAAGATCGGATCATTGAATTGCGCGAGTGGTCTGAAGATCATTACCGAAAACTCGCAGAAGGCTATCTACAAACGGTTTTTCAGATTTTAGAACAAGCTTCAATCACGACTGATTTAATACAATTATCGAAATACATGGAGTTGCCTGCATTACGTGAATTACTTCAAACGACGAGTGATCCAAAATTACAAAATGCCTTTCAACGTCTAGCAAACAAAGCAGATGATATCAGCAGTTTAAAAGCTGAAATCGAAAATCTCGTTAACAGCGAAATAGGTCATCTATTCGATTGTCGTCAAGGCAGGGTGCTTACATTACCTAAGGCCTTGAGAGAAAATGCCATCATTTATTTTTGCCTACAACCCTTAGCGTTTCCAGCGTATGCTAATTGTCTAGGAAAACTCATCATCAACGATATAAAAGCACTCGCTGCCAGCGCCTTAGAAAACGCCGATAAAAAAATAATTTACACGATCTTTGATGAGTTTTCAGTCTTTGCCGGCGATCAAATCGTAAACCTAATCAACCAAGGCCGAGGTGCTGGGATCCACGCCATTCTTTCAACACAATCACTGTCCGACCTATCCAGAGCCGGAGGCGAAGCCTTCGTCGGCCAAGTCTTAAATAACTGCAATAACTACCTTATCCAACGTCAAAACAACCCAGACGATGCTGAGACCCTTGCTAAAGTTGTCGGCACAAAAGATCAATTTCAATTTACCTCGCAAGTCTCATCCACAATGGCGAGCGGTGCAGTTGGCACGGTGAAATCTGTGAAAGAATATTTTATTCACCCAGACGAAATTAAGCGCCTAGGATTAGGTGAGGGGTATTACGTCAACAAGCAGCGGTTTGAGATGATAAAGCTGCGATTTAGGCAAGGGCTAACTGTAAAGATTCCTAAATGCATCCAATGATTTTTGAAGAACTAACTTATGATTGCAATCAAAAAAACCACCGCTTTGAAACCGTTATGCGATATTGATCATAATAGAAGGGGGATCAGGCCAGCACTTGCAGAAAAACACGCTGAAAAATTAGAATACTCAACTGAGCAGTTTGTTCGTTTAAGTTTCAAATGTTTAGTTGATCGTATGGCTAATGTCTTACACGGGTTAAAGGTACCCTCCGGCGAGCTAGTAAAGCTTGAATTTATTGGAAATCAAAGGGGGCGG
>DAOUQR010000011.1 GCA_030625525.1 Pseudomonadota bacterium
TCATTTTCAGGTATTGTCACGTTTAAAAGCGCACAACAAATTCAAGAAGTCGCAAAAAAGGTCCCCGCGGATCGCATGTTAATTGAAACCGATTCACCGTATCTTGCCCCCGTACCGTATCGTGGCAAACCAAACGAACCCGCTTATGTTCGTTATGTTGCAGAAAAAATAGCAGAACTTCGCGGCATGAGTTTCGAAGACGTTGCTGACACGACGAGCGACAATTTTTACCGGTGTTTTCCAGAATCTGCTTATATTAGTACTCGATAGTTATCTTACCTACCTATTGCTGGCCAAGAAAATTCTTATTCGACTTTTAACAGCTCCCAATAATTAGAGATCAGGCTCAGTGCTTTATCCGAAATATCCATTTGATATTGCGCTTTTTTAAGGACCGAGAGTGGCGGGTTAAAAATTAGATTTTGTTGTGTTGTTTTAGGCAATAGTTTCATCGCTAATAAATTCGCTGTGGGATAACCCATTTGCTGACTGACAGTTTTCGCTATTTCAGGTTGTATCATAAAGTTAATAAAGCGTAATGCATTCCTATAATGTGGCGCATTTTTAGGAATAGCTAAGCAATCAACCGCGATAACATAACCCTCAGATGGATAAACAAAGCTTAAATCAGGTGAGATCGGTAATATTCTAAAGACATCGCCATTCCATGCCATCCCTAGCGTGGCGTCTTCACCACTGATGACGACATCGCTGGTATCTGATGTATAGAGTTTTATATTACGGGAGAGCGCTCGCAGTTTTTCATACGCGAGCTTAAGATGTTGTGGGTTTTCATCATTCGCAGAATAGCCTAAGCTAATTAGGGCAATGCTAAACACTTCTCGTGGATCATTTAGTAGTAATAATTGATTTTTTAAACGCGGCCCCCAAAATTGATTCCAATGTTGATAGTTTTTAGGGTTATGGTATTTGCGATTAATAAAAATACCGGTGGCCGTCCAGGTAAATGGAATGCTATATTGGTTCTTCGGATCATAAGCTTTGTTTAAAAAATTTGGGTCAAGATGTTTAAGGTTGGATAATTGTTTTTTATCGAGCTCGGCTAATAAATGTTGATGCCGCATGCGGTCGACATAATAATTTGACGGCTGGATCACATCATAATCACTGTTTCGAGTCGCGAGTAGTTTTGCATACAGGGTTTCATTATCATCATAGGTTGAAATATTGACTCGGATTCCGGTTTCCTTTTCAAATTGTTTAATCGCTGACGTGGGGATTTCATTCGCCCAAACATAAACATTTAACTCATTATTCGCGGCAGAGCTTATCGAGAAATATAAAAAAATGAATACAATAAATATTTTCATGGGCGTTTCTGCAATAAAGTAGCGGTGGTCACAATGATAAACGTAAAGATCAATAAAAGGGTCGACAAGGCATTAATTTCAGGAGCTACTCCGGCACGCATCATGGCGTAAATTTTTAAAGGTAGGATTTGAAAACTCGGCCCGGACACAAAATAACTAATGATCACATCATCGAATGATAAAGTGAAACAGAGCAGGGCGGCTGAAATAAGGGCGGGCGATAATAAGGGTAAGGCAATTTTTTTCAACAGAGTCCACTCGCTTGCCCCTAAATCTTTAGCGGCTTCAAAAACAGAATAATCCAAGGTCTGTAGACGGCTATTAAGCGTGAGCATCACAAAGGGGATACAAAACGTAATGTGAGCAAGGAGTAAACTGATAAAACCTAAGGAGATATGATTGATGTTGTAAAACAACAGTAAACCAATGCCGATCATAATATCAGGGGCCAGTATTAAAATAATAATAAGGGTATAAATTAATGTTTGACCGCGATATCGGTAACGATAAGCACTGACGGCAGCCAAGGTGCCAATCCCTAAGGCAATGAGTGTTGCTAGGGACGCTAAAATAAATGAATGCCCCACCGTACGAAGCAACTGGTTGTCGTGGAGCAGAAGCTGATACCAACGCAAGGTAAAACCCTGCCAATTAAGTGTGTATTTTGCATTATTAAATGAATAGAGTATCAATACGATGATGGGCGCATATAAAAAAGTATAGACGAGTGTGCTAAACGAAAATTTACAGAGTTGTTTCATAACAGTGCTCCACGATGGTTACTTCGTGATGCTCGCCAAAATATACCTAGAGTTAAGAGTAATATGACAATTAAAACCACACAGCTTGCCGCACCCAATGGCCAGTTTAAAGCAAATAAAAATTGATCTTGAATTAAGTTCCCCATTAATAAGGATTTTGCGCCGCCTAATATTTCAGGGATATAAAAAATAGTCATTGCGGGTAAAAAAACCAAAATACATCCGGCAATAATTCCGGCTTTTGTCATTGGAATAATAATTTTGAAAAATGTTCGCCAGGTATTGCTCCCTAAATCCTGCGCGGCCTCAATCAGTTTATAATCAAGTTTCTCCAAATTGGAATAGAGTGGGATGATCATAAAAGGTAGTAAATTATAAACTAAACCAATGATAACTGCGGTATTCGAAAATAATACTTGCAGCGGATGATCGATGACTCCCCAATGAAGTAGTACGGAATTAATAATGCCTTTTGATTTTAAAATAGCGATCATCGCATAGGTTCGAATGAGTGAGCTGGTCCAAAATGGAATGATCACGAATAAAAATAATAAGTTTTTCCAGCGCAGTTTGCTGCGCGATAAAATATACGCAAACGGATAGCCAATGAGCAGACAGAAAACAGTGGTAATGCTCGCTGTTTTGACCGAACGTAATAAGACATGAATATAAATTGGATTAAATAACTGTCTATACGCATCTAAGGAAAAGTGATAGGTATATAAGGTCGATGAGTTTGCTGTTGAAAAACTCACGAGTACAATCATGGCGATAGGGAATAATTCAAACACGATCAACCAAAAGACCAGTGTGCCTATCGTCAAGGATTTAAATGCGCTACGCTGATTCATCAATTAAAATCACTTCCCAATTTTCTAACCAATTCACCCAGACAGACTCGCCTTTGTTATAAAATAAATTTTCATCGTCTTCATCAAAAAATTCGGTGGCATAAATTAAGCGGCCTGATTTTAGCCGGACAATCAGATCAACGGTGCTGCCTTTATAGATCACTTCGTCTATGGTTCCGGGCAGCATATGGTCGGTGGGATCTAGTTCATGTTCACCCCATACGCGTAAATCTTCAGGTCGAACTAAGACATTGATCGGATCCGCTTTTTTCAGTTGTTTTACATTTTTACAGCGACGTTCGATGTGTTCGATTGAATAATGAATTTGATTTTCTGTCACTTCGTTAATTCTTGATGTGAAAATATTTAACTGACCAATAAATCGAGCCGCAGTTAAATTGGCGGGTTCTTCATAGACTTCGCGTGGCGTACCAACTTGTATAATATGCCCATCTTGCATAATGACAATTCTGTCGCTCATCGCGAGTGCTTCTTCTTGATCATGGGTGACGAAAATAAACGTGATCCCTAATTGTCGCTGTAGGCGCTTTAATTCAATTTGCATTGATTGTCGTAATTGCTGGTCCAGTGAACTCAGTGATTCATCGAGGAGTAACACTAAGGGTTCGTTAACAACGGCTCGTGCAATAGCTACTCGTTGTTGTTGCCCACCGGATAATTGGTGAGGCTTACGATTTGAAAAATCAGAGAGTTGTACCATGGCGAGTATGTTTTCAACGCGCGCTTTGATCTCAGTCGTTGATACCTTGCTGCAACGTAAACCAAAGGCTACATTTTCAAAGACAGTCATATGGGGAAATAATGCGTAGGATTGGAAAACCGTGTGTACATCACGTTGTTGTGGTGTTAACTGTGTTACGTTTTTATCACGAATAAAGATTTGCCCGCTATCGCAGCTTTCAAAGCCCGAAATTAATCGAAGCAAGGTTGTCTTACCACAGCCAGACGGCCCCAGCAGAGTAAGAAACTCGCCATCATTCACGGTCAAACTAATATCATCTAAGATTAACTGCTGATCGAAACGTTTCGAAAGGCGATGTATTTCTATGATACCTGCCACATAAAGGCCCTCGAGAAAATAGGGCGCAAATTATCCACAACGCGGGGGCGGTCTGTCAACACCTTAATTCCTGGGATGACCTAGGTGTAATTGATATGCCCGAGTTTTCGGCCGGGGCGCGGTTCTTTTTGGTAAGAGTGGTAATGAGTGCCGTTTATTTTTAAGATGTCAGTGAGCTCTGGCATTGTACCAATACAATTTTTCATGACGGTTTTTTGGATGGCTTCAGTCGAACCAATGGGTAAGTTGCAGACTGCGCGCAGGTGATTTTCAAATTGTGAAGTGACAGCGCCATCTTGGGTCCAATGCCCTGAGTTATGTACACGCGGTGCCATTTCATTTGCATAGAGTTGATTATCTTTAACAAAAAATTCAATGGCGAGTACGCCAACATAATCCAGTGCTTCCATCACTCTTGTCATAAAATTTAAAGCCGATTTCTCGAGTTGTGGATCAATAAAGGGGGCAGTAGTTTGTAGCAGGATCCCATTTTCATGAACGTTGTGACTGAGGGGATAGTGTTTGATTTCACCCTGACGACTGCGTACAGCAATCATTGATATTTCATCATCAAAGGGTAACCATGCTTCAAGAATGGCGTTGTCATTATTGAGTTGTTTCCAGGCGGTTTGGGCTTGTGAGTGTTCTGTGATTTTTACTTGACCTTTTCCATCGTAGCCCATGCGGCGGGTTTTAAGTACGGCGGGTAGACCGATGGTTTTCAGTGCTCCGACTAATTCACTTTCTGAATTGATTGCTTCATAAGGGACGGTTGGAATGTTGAGCGTTTTAAAAAAGTTTTTTTCGAGAAGGCGATCTTGTGCAATATTGATGGCACGTGCACTGGGATAAACCGGCTTTATTTTTGCGATATCTTCAATAATGTTGACAGAGATGTTCTCATTTTCAAAGGTAATAACATCAACTTGTTTTATAAAGGTGTTAAGAGCGTCGTGATTGTCAAGTCTGCCTGTCATCACATTGCAAACATAACTAGCCGAGCAGGGTATGGCCTCTGCATAACAATGACAATTAATTTCTAAGGGGGCACCCGCCAAGGCTAACATGCGTGCGAGTTGGCCGCCCCCTAAAATACCTATTTTAATCATGTGGTATTTCCGCCACCGATTGGGTTTGTTCTCGACGGAATGTTTTTAAGCTGTCATGAATGTCGCTATTATTTAAGCTTAATATACTGGCTGCGAGCAGAGCGGCATTTTTAGCACCGGCATTGCCAATGGCTAGTGTTCCCACCGGTACGCCACCCGGCATTTGTACGATGGACAGTAGCGAGTCTAACCCATTCAATGCTTTCGATTGGATAGGGACGCCTAAGACGGGTAAATCCGTCATTGCGGCGACCATCCCGGGCAAATGTGCTGCACCACCGGCACCGGCAATAATTACTTGAATGGCGTTATCACGTGCCTGTTTGGCATATTCCACTAAGCGATCCGGGGTGCGATGTGCCGAAATAATTTTGCTTTCATAGGTAATGCCCAAGGATTCTAATATCGTGGCGCAATTTTTCATTGTCGGCCAATCTGATTGAGAACCCATAATAATGCTGACTTTGTTATTCGGCATACGCTTATCCTTGAAAGAAATTCAGTCGCACTCTACAAAGCAAAATGCACTGGGTCAATCAATTCATCTTGAAAAATCAATTCAAGCCTGCCATGCTTTAGATATGAACAAAAATATGACTCAAAAATTAGGTGGCTTATTTGCCATTATTGCTTGGATAATTTTCCTGGTAATGGCGAGCTTGTTTATGCACCGTTGGTTTGAAGAACCCGACGAACCTATTAGCGAAGTTCTTAAAGTCGAACGCACCTCTAGCAGAAGTGTGCCGCGTCACCGTTCGGTACGTCGAGTGAAACAGGTGACTATCCGGGCTAATCGACGTCACCATTATGTGGTGAAAGGAAAAATCAATGGCAAAGCCGTTCGATTTTTAGTAGATACCGGAGCCAGCAATGTCTCAATTCCGGGTTCTGTTGCAAAAAAATTAAAACTACCTCACCAATCTATCCTCAATGCTTCAACTGCAAATGGCACCGTGAAAGTGTGGGGAACAACCATTCCAAGTTTGCGGATTGGCAATATTCATCTGAGAAATATCAAAGCTAATATCAACCCCTATCTCAAGGGCAAAGATATTTTACTTGGCATGAGTGCTTTGAAAGAATTGGAGTTTCGACATAACAAAGGTTATCTCATTCTGATTCAACACTGAAGAATGCGGGATATACAAACGCAAATGCTGAGCTCGAAGCGATTTCACCCTCGCTTGAAAAAAACCGGACGGTTTGAAGTTGAGGATCCCATTGAGCAGTGACGCTCTGACCATTAAAGATAAACCTTAATCTTCTGACTCTTCTCATACGTTCATGAGTCACTGAAAATACGTGACCACTGAATCGATCAAAGGGGCGGGCATCATCATGTCGCCATATATACGAAATGATGGTTTTTGAAGGAACGCGTAATTGTTTGAGATTTTTCACCGGAAAAACCATGCTGTTATCCGTATTATAAGTGCCATAGGGATAATGTTGATAATTCCGTTGGTGCCCAGTGTCTGTGGATAGGACCAGGGTATTGGGATAGCGTTTTTTCCAGCGCCCTAACGTGGTTTTAAAGGAAGGGATACGTTGCAATTCAAAATTGGTATGTTTACCGGCGACAGCAATTCCCCAGGGCTGAGACCATAAACTTTCAGTATGACGGTCATACATCACTAAGCAGCTTTGATAAAGCTTGCCTGAAACGCCAAACGTGGTCACTCTGTTAGCGATTTTTCGAATAAACACGGGATTCGTATCACAGAAAGGGCAAAGGGTGACCGTGATGGGTAAATTGGCAATGTTATCATTGACTATTTCATGCCAATTTAAAATGCCATAGGGATACGCTTTTGCAATACCTTGATGATAGACGCCGACCACAATGGCATCATCAGCGAAGACGGATTGGTGTGCTTTAACAAAGATAGGTTTATCAATGGCTGGGATACCATCTTTGGCCGGACCTCCGGCGATTAACTGGTTTCGACTGATCCGCCACTGAAGACGTTTGAATTGATAATCTTTGTCGTAATGTCTTAAAAGGGGGTTATTTGTTAGGCTAAAATAGCCACTTATGCGACTTAAGCGCAGCTGCGTATTGTCCCAGCCATACCAACTAATGCCAACAGCAAAAACAACGAGTAATACAATTAAAAATGAAAAATACTTCTGCATTGGTTAACTATAGACCAAAATCAAGCCGATTGCTGGATTTCTATCAACAGTATTGACATCACACTGAGTTTCCATAGAATCAATTCATTTTTTTATAAGTAAAAATTTTATGCTTTATCTTGAATTAACGATTTTTATCGTAATATGTGCGTTCACTATTATCTTTGCCAGCGATATTGGCGAACGTTTAAAAAATGCGTGGGACAAACCCGTGACCCGCCATTGTACGGCACAGCTGATTTTGTGTTTTGCAATCGTTCCAGCACGGGGGTATTTGATTCATGGTGTGAATTATTTATTGCGGGTTTATCATGCTTTTGTTGTCTTCGTGCTTGGGTTTATTGGGCATGGTCAGGTTGATCAATACATGGCGCGCGTTTTTTCTTTGTGGGCCTTAATCATTTTAGTGACCGCCTTACCTGCGTTGATGTATTGGTTATTCAAAGCCAAGCGACTTCCGCGTCTGTATACCTACTGGTGGTGTATGTTTGTCTTGTTATCCAGTTTAATCGTGCTGCTTACATAGTG
Organism: Pseudomonadota bacterium; assembly: GCA_030625525.1. Taxonomy (GTDB): domain Bacteria; phylum Pseudomonadota; class Gammaproteobacteria; order DAOUQR01; family DAOUQR01; genus DAOUQR01. Next base: position 7,798 of record DAOUQR010000011.1, read on the forward strand.
GCAAATGTCTTACAAGGATTGTTGATTCTCACTTACACCGAGAAATCGATCCGTGTGCTTTAATAACCACCCTAATGACATCGGGCTTAAGAGTATCAAGGAGGTACACTTATGTTGGCACAGCAATGTTTGGACGCACAGCATTATACCGCGACGCTATACAGTAATGGACGTGTAGCTTATCAATCACGTGGTGATAATTTATCAACAATGACGATTCATTTAATTACCCAGCTCGACGATGAAGCGAGCTACGCCTTTGGAGAAATCAAGGATAATTGGTCGGGTGATGTGGTTCATCGTTGTCGAAAAAGCGCCATTGAATAATTAAATGACACCCGCTGATAACGGATCTTGATTATCAGTGCTTCGTAAACCTTTTTGTTTATACATTTGTCTGTCGGCTTGTGAAATCAATTCGTGTAAGCTGTCACTGGTGCACGGGTATGATGCAACGCCGATGCTGGCAGATATTGTCAGTTTCAAATTATTTTGTATTAGTGGCGACGATTGAATCAATCGTTTAAGCTTTTCTGATATGTTTGTTGCGCCTTTCGCATCCGTTTCTCGCAGTAAAATAATAAATTCATCACCGCCATATCGTGCAATATAATCAGATACACGGAGAGACTTTTTTATCACCTGAGCGACGTGTCCAATAACTTTATCCCCAATATGTTTACCGTGCTTATCATTTACGGATTTTAAGTGATTAATGTCGATAACCATGATAGAAAATTTATTATTGTAACGTTTGGCACACAGATGTTCATTTTCAACTAAGTCATAGAATGCTTTCATATTATTGAGGTGAGTCAGTGGATCTTTTTGTGTAAGCGCTTTAATTTTAGAATGGGTTGCACCCTTATCGGCTGCTAGCATCATGGTTAAATAGGCGACTAACAAGAACGGCAACAAGTGCGCTAAAAAATTTGCAGCATAGTGCGCAGTAAAAATATCCAGTGAATATTGCAGGCTGCCAAGCAATAGATAACACGAACAAATTAACGATACTTGTAAAAATGTAGAGGCACGATCCAGTGTGGAGGCACTTGCAATGATGGCTAGAAAATACAAATTCACTAAAGGACTATCGACCCCACCACTGTAAGCGACCATGAGCGTGATAAAAAATATCATGAGCCAAATTTCAATGGATAACTTCCATTCAAGCCGATGACTCAGTAGTTTCGTATAGTAAAACAAACAGACGGTACCGATATAAAGTAGCATTGCCGCGAGCAGTAACGGGCTATCGAGTAATACCTCATGTCGAATGGCATAAAATGCAGCGACAACGAATAGCATCAGCCATTGAATATGCGTGATGGTTCGTATAAAACTCAGCTTTTCATGTTGCTCGATTGAATCATGAATATCGTGCGAGACTGCCATAACATCTGCTCCTAGAGTCATTGTGCTGATCAAAGATCTGTTCTAGCAAGAGTTATCGGCAGGCGCTAAAAAAAATTTAGTCATCTGGGTGAATTTTTTTGTTTTTAGCTGATGCGTGACGTGCGCGCAACTCGACATCGATATATTGGTCGGTGATGGCTGAAGAACCATGGCCGGCATCATCTCGCACATGTTCTCGAGGGCGATGCTGTACATCATCAGAGATCCCTGTGTGTCGTAACCAGTGAACGGTTGCTGCGCGTAATTGTTCAGCATCATCCGCAAAACCATCTTCGCGCATACGTTCAACCGATTTATCAAAACAGGCTTGTACGATATAGCGGATTTGTCGGGTTGAAGCAATGGGACCCACACCCCTGGCTTTAAGCAGGATAGGGGTTTGATCGCCAGGGGGCGGAAGTCCAGATAGCCCTAGGCTTCTGCGATAACGTTTTAACGCGTTTAACATGTCGTTACTGACGCTGATGATGCGCTCTTTATTGCCTTTTCCTACCGTGCGAAACCACCAATTCCCATCACGATCGAGTTCAAAGTCACCCATTTTAGGAACCCATCGGTCACTGGCGGCGAGTTCTGAGACACGTAAGTACATGCCATACAATGTGTTCATAATAAATAGACTGCGCTCGTGTTTATCTGGATCGGCCTTAGCCATGGCTTGAGTGGTTTCAATCACATAGCTCCATTGCAATTCGCCCAAACGGCGGATCACACGTGTACTTTGTTGGCGGCGGAAATATTTACTTTTTTGGCGGATCTGCGCGACCGGGTTATAGGCACAATAATGCTCTTGGATCAGATAGTTATAAAAGCTTCCTAAGACTGCAAATACAGATTGAAGGGCTTTTTGTGATAATTGATAGTCTTTAGGATCCGGAGTTTTATTCAGTTGAGTTTTTGGGAGTTTTACCACATAGGGGCGCCAAACGGGATTCTGTACACGCAGGCCTTCTTTAGTGACAAATCGAGCTACTTGTTTTGTACCGATCCATTCAACCGGTGGACGCTGGCAAAAGCGTATGTAGTTTTCAATATCTTGACGCTGATGATCTTTAATACTTTGTTTGGCAACCTGCCAACTCCAATGCAAAAAACGTTCTAATTCGCGTCGGTATGCATTAAATGTTGCGGTAGAGCCGTTGTAGCTGTACAAAAATTCTTTACAGTGATGGTGATCTTCTTGTTGAAAACCACGTAGGGTAGGGCTGTGGTCCCAGTTATCGAGGTTATCAAATAAAGGTTTTGGCGCATCAATCATGGGCGGATGTTAGCATGAGATCTCAAATAAGATCTATGAAATTAATTTTCATTTGCGTCCCCATCAAGTTTTCCTTCAAGTTCAACAATACGCTGATTTAACTTTTCTAATTCTTTGAGGATCAACGTATTATTAACAGCAATATTATCGACTTTTTTAAAATTCTTTTCCCATTTTTGTTTCGTAAATTGATTACGCCGTACATCACGTTGAACAAACAGCGCGGCAAAATTTGCTGTGATAATTGAGAATAAGCCCATTCCGATTAAGATCAAGCAGGCAGCAAAGATCCGTCCGACAATGCTTGTGGGAACCACATCACCATACCCAACGGTCGAAATAGTCACCCAGGACCACCAGATACCATCAGCAACCGTCGTAATGCCCGGATCAATTTCTGAGATTAATACGCCCGCTAAGACCATGATCACGACAATGGTAATGACGGTGGTATCAAGACGGTTGTCGGTTAAGAATCGAAATGACATCGCAATCCAGGGAATAAGTAGTCCAACAATCAGTATGATCCGCAAAAATCGCAATACTGTTAGAAAAGGACCAAATTCCCACATTATGAGTGGAATGCCTATCAAAATAATAGCAATGTTCAACCAGTTTTCTCGTAAATAACGCCAGCGCCGATCGACCAGTAAGGATAAAATCAGGGTTTCAGTAATAAACATCAGCCAAACGAAAAAATTCCCCAAACGTGCTTCCTGCATATCCAGTGCATTCGTGTGTTCA
>DAOUQR010000114.1 GCA_030625525.1 Pseudomonadota bacterium
ATGAACCAGGCTATTATGAAGCGAGTCCATTACACGATGGACGGCGTGTGTTAATGAGCATTACCACGCAAGGAACAGAACAAGATTATAGTGGTACCGGTATGAATGGTGATATGTCACGCCTGCTTCATCCCTTGGAGCAAGCGTTTCGATTTATCGGGTATGAGGTCCTCACACCCTTTATTGCTTATCACGTTGGTGAAAAAACGCCTCCACAGATCCAGCAGTTATTTGCAGAGTATCGACATCGCTTGAAAAATATAATTGCTATTTAGGTGCAACCATTTCCTCAGGTTTTACCCAGGCATCGAATTCTGCGTCGGTTAAATATCCCAATGCCACGGCTGCATTTTTTAATGTGGTCTTTTCTTTATGTGCTTTTTTAGCAATTTCAGCAGCTTTGTCATAACCGATATGCGGATTAAGTGCTGTTACTAGCATCAAAGAATTGTGGACGTATTGTTGAGTGACCTCTGTATTAACTTCAATACCTTCAACACAAAATTCTCTAAAACTACGACAACTGTCGGCAAGAATATTCGCTGAATTCAACAAATTAAAAATCATCATCGGTTTAAAGACATTCAATTCAAAATTACCTTGAGAACCTGCGATGCCTACAGCGGTATCATTACCAATGACTTGCGCACAGACCATCGTTATTGCTTCGCATTGTGTCGGATTGACCTTACCCGGCATGATTGAAGAGCCCGGTTCATTTGCCGGTAAAATTAACTCACCCAAACCGCAACGTGGCCCTGATGCTAACCAACGGACATCATTTGCAATTTTCATTAAAGAACAAGCCAGGGTTTTAAGCACACTACTGGCCATAACAATTGCATCGTGCGCTGCAAGCGCTGCAAATTTATTCGGAGCGCTTACAAACGCTAAACCCGTAATCGAGGCAATATGCTGTGCAGATTTTTCAGCAAACAAAGGATGCGTATTAAGACCTGTGCCGACAGCGGTGCCACCCAACGCAAGTTCAAATAAAGCAGGTAAGGCCATTTCAAGACGTGCTAAATTTGCATCGAGTTGAGCAACATAGCCAGAAAATTCCTGACCTAAAGTCAAAGGCACGGCATCTTGTAAATGCGTACGCCCAATCTTAACAATATCATTAAATGCGTCCATTTTAATAGCAAGCGCATCACGCAATTGTCGAACATGAGGAATAAGCTTTTCAACAATGACTTTCGCCGCCGCAATATGCATCGCTGTTGGAAACGTATCATTTGATGATTGAGACATATTCACATGATCATTGGGATGTACCGGAACTTTACTACCCAAAGTCCCGCCCGCGATTTCAATCGCACGATTAGAAATGACTTCATTTGAGTTCATATTTGATTGCGTGCCGCTACCCGTTTGCCAAACATGCAGAGGAAAGTGATCGTTGAGCTGACCGGAAATAACCTCATCAGCCGCCTGACAAATCAAATCCGCTTTATCTTTAGGTAATTTATCTAATTCACAATTAGTTAAAGCCGCCGCTTTTTTCAAGATCCCCATCGCCTGAACAACTTCAACCGGAACAAGATCAATCCCAATATTAAAATGATGCAAAGACCGCTGCGTCTGAGCCCCCCAATACTTATTACTAGGTACTTCAATTTCACCCATAGAATCAGCTTCAAACCGCATATCCAAACCCATAAAAATCTCCTCCAAAAATAAAAATAAAAAACCCGAACCTCGACGTGTTTTTCTATCGTTCAAGCACTTTGGAGTTGGGGCCCCCTAAACAAAAGCGTCGGCGGCCAAGGACGGCCGACGCCGAGCTCACACGGACGTGCTTGCAGCGTCTTTTGTTTAGGGGGCCTCAACTCCAAAGAGCTTGAACGATAGAAAAACACCACGCTCCGATCCAACCAATCACCCAGAAGAAAAATACCACACTTACTCCCCAAACGTCACCCGATTATCAGCCCAAACCTGGATAAATGACGCCCCAACCCGAATAGAAAAATCAAATCCTCCATCAGCATCCGTAATTAAATGCTGAATCAAATAAGCACTATCCCAAGCAAACCATTGCTCCGGCACTTCTTCAATAGATCGAGTGAAAGGTTTCAATAACACGGCAAGACAGCTCTCACCAGCAGGCGCTAACTGATGATCAATATACAATTTTCCATAACGAAACCCACATCGAATCAAAGTCACCGGCAACTCATAAAGCTCAGCCAGTTTAAACACACCGGTATTAATTTTAATCGTTTGGTTAAACACAGATAGAGATCCAACATTCACATCATCGTTATAAGCACGTTGAGAATCAGGCAAAGCAATCATTAAATGTTTTTGTTTAACCGCAAACATCAAGTTTTGTGCAACATCAGGCCCGGTGCCATCAATAAAATGAATTTGATGGTGAGGATCAATGTCACTCCAATCACGACCAAAATATAACTCAGCCGATTTAAATAAAGCGCTAATATCATATTGATGGCCATCACCAATAATCGTTAGCGAAAGCGATTGCTCAGACAAAATAGCTGAGATCATCACATGCAGAGTTTCATACCAGCCTGCCATATGAAAAAGAATAAATAACTGCGGTTTGTTTGTAGTGGACAAGAGAATACGCAACTGATTAAAAGTATCAGGGAAATATTTTTTAGGATTAAACAACCAATTTCTAAAACTACTTTGCTGCATTAACTGTGCCCGAGAAATGTGAGACATAAATCGATTCGTACGCTTGATAATAGTTGGCTTGTTATAAATATTTAAACTATTTAGAGCCTGAAGCATACGAATGTATCGATTAGGTAACATGCTGGTAGAAAAAAATAGAGATTTGTAACGAAAATTAATTAAGCTGATACGTAACCAACTTATCCGCTCGATAATTTTATTAGTGAGTGCTTGGATAAAATTTGGTTTTACAAAAAGCAATTCAGATGGGGTGTCATCGGGCTTAGTTGGAAAACTAGTTTTAGATGATTTATAAATCTGTTGAGCTAACACTCGGAAATCAATTTCGCTAGAGCTCCAATTGACATCAAGATCGATATTATATGTTTTTTCAATATTTAAAGAAAACTCGACGAGCTGTAACGAATCTAGTCCGGTATCTCTTAGCCGAGTCGATTCAGTAAGATTAAGATGACTGTTGTTTCCAATTTGATTGGCCACATGAATCAGAGCTGACAAAATATCGCGGAATTCAGTTTGACGACAGATGTTTTTTTCTGCCGTGGGCGTTTTAGATATTTTGGGTTGAAAAGAATAGAGAATAGGTAATTCATTATTGTTGAATAAGTGAGATGCCTGGTGATGTTGAAGTTTCCCACTACTCGTTTTTGGAATAGAGCCGGGTTCAACAATAAGGACAGAGTGAGGGTAATGAGTAAACTGTTTAGCGGTTTGAGTGAAAATTTTCTGGCTTAACTGTGGGTATGATTTTTTTTGGACTGAAGACAGTGGTTCAACTGCAATAATAAATGATTCATCGCGGTCTTGTACCTTGGCAAAAGCAATTGAGCGCCCCTTGCGAATGCCACTTATATGCTGCTCAATATGATATTCAATGTCATGCGGATAAAAATTTTCGCCACGAATGATAATAAGATCTTTGATTCGACCCGTGACGTAGAGTTCATTATTATGAATAAAACCTAAATCGCCCGTAGGAAAAAATTCAGAATAATCCGTTTTGGAATGCCAGTATCCCTGCGAAATGTTTTCACCCGCAATGCAAATTTCACCGATCGTGAGTACAGAGCATTCTTCGAGAGATTCAGGGTCAAGAATTTTAATCGCATTGAGTGGCTTGCCACAGTTAACAATCAATTTAGCATGATGAGTTGATAATTTAATAATGCCGAGTTGAAAAGCCTTGGGATCGACAGACAGCGGTTTGTAGCCATCGGTAGCTACAGACACCATTAACGTAGCCTCAGCAAGTCCATAACAAGGTATAAAGCACGCCTTAGAAAAACCATACGATGAAAATTTACGATAAAAGCGTTCTAGAGTATTTGCATGGATGGGTTCTGCACCAATGAACATTAACTTAAGTGAGCTTAAATCAAGTGAATATTCAGCAGGGTTAACCTTATTCACACAATAATCCAAGGCAAAATTTGGAACTATCACCGCAGTTATGCGTTCACTACTGATAAATTGCATCCAATTTTGTGGTTTTTTTAAAAAATCGAGTGGTGACATAATGTTGACACTCACATTATAAAAAAGTGGAAATAAAATTCCACCAATCAATCCCATATCATGAAAATGCGGTAGCCAAGTTAAAAATCGATTTGAACTAGTTGTATCAAATAACGTAGTCATGTCTTTAAGATTTGTCATGACATTGTGATGAGTAATACATACGCCTTTTGGGTGGCTAGTAGAGCCTGAAGTGTATTGGAGAAAAGCGATGTCATCTTGACTAACAGTTTTGAGTTCCTTCAAAAATCGCTTAGATAAATGTTGATTAACACGTGAGAGTCTTAGTTTATTTAGGATAAATTTAAAAAAAGTTGTCTTCACAAAATTTGCTTTGATATTTTTTCTTCGTGAAAACTGTTTGTGAGGAAGTATTAAGCTCGGTTCGCAATCTACGATAATATTGTTAAGTTTACGTTCTAACTCTGCTGTCAGGGGAGGTTGTACAGGCACAGGAATAGCGCCATGAGAAATAACTGCAAAAAAAGCAATGATAAAATCAAGTCCGGGAGGGTAAATCAGTAGTACCCGGTCGCCAGATTTACAGTGATTCTCAATTGATTTTGCACGTTGTTGAACCTCGAGTAACAATTTACGATAAGTGAACTGTTTGGATATTCTACAGTGCGCATCTAAAAATTTATAGGCAATATCATTTGGAGTTTGTGTCGCTCTTTTCAATAATAGTTCTGTTAAAGTGTTCATTTGTATTCGTTTGAAACTAAAAATTA
>DAOUQR010000276.1 GCA_030625525.1 Pseudomonadota bacterium
GATTTATTACACTATTCACGAGCTATGCCGCCCGAAAATTACCAACGCCTATTATTTCGGAAGGCCCCGGTTTTATTAAGTGCATTTTGCCGAGACTACAGGGAAGTAAAAAGGCACACAGTCAGGACACTGCTGACATGCTAAATCGATTATTTCTTTATAAGATGGAAATAAAAACAAGCGACGTCATGGATTATCTGAATGTTTCGCGTGCGACAGCCGGTCGACTTCTTTCTAAATTAACCACGCAGGGGTATCTGACAAAAAAAGGAAGCGGTTCTGCGACTCACTACCTAAAGAACTAACACCTTTAATAAGTGCTAAGTTAGGGCTAGGCAATTTCACAGAGAAAACAATTAAAAATCCTTTCTTTCGGGGTCTGAGACAGAGTGTTGAAATTTATAAGTTTACATCAGGTGGCACGCGACTATCCCTCACGCCTCTGGCAAATATTTTCAACGATTTCAGGATTTGAAAGTGTTGACGTATCGCCTAGGTTATCAAAATCATTATTCGCTATTTTTCTCAAAATGCGCCGCATGATTTTTCCTGAACGGGTTTTGGGAAGATCCGGTGTCCATTGAATAATATCGGGTTTGGCGATTGGGCCGATGGCGTCGTTTACGTGGGCGAGGATCGCTTGCTTTAATTCATCTGTTGTTTTAACGCCAACCTTTGGCGTGACAAATGCGTAAATCCCCTCGCCTTTTATTTCATGCGGATAACCTACTACGGCCGCTTCCGCGATGTCGGGGTGTTCGACAATGGCGCTTTCGATTTCAGCGGTGCCTAAGCGGTGTCCTGATACATTCATCACATCATCGGTTCGGCCGATGATCCAATAATAACCCTCTGAGTCCCGTCTTGCAGCATCACCGGTGGTGTAATAGCCTGGGTTTTCTTTGAAATACGTTTCTATAAAACGTTGTTGATCACCATAGACGGTTTTCATTAAGCCAGGCCAGGGTGTTTTGAAGACTAAACTGCCTTCGCCCTCATCGCTTATTTCATTCCCTTGTTCATCTAAAATTGCGGCGATGCATCCAAACATTGGGTAACTTGCGGAGCCTGGTTTTAATTTCATCGCGCCAGGAATAGGTGAAATCATAATGCCGCCGGTTTCAGTTTGCCACCAGGTGTCGACAACGGGGCAACGACTGTCACCGACGACGCGATGATACCATTCCCACACATCTGGATTGATGGGTTCACCGACTGTTCCAAGCAAACGTAATGACGTGCGCTGTGTGCTTTTTACAAATTCATCGCCTTGTGCGAGCAATGCGCGAATAGCGGTGGGAGCAGTATAAAAAATATTGACCTGGTGTTTATCAACCACTTGCCAAAAACGTGATGCGTCGGGATACGTTGGAATACCTTCGAACATTAACGTCGTCGCACCATTACATAACGGTCCGTAGACAATATAACTGTGACCGGTGATCCAACCAACATCGGCAGTGCACCAATAAATATCTCCCGGATGGTAATCAAATACATAATGATGTGTCATCGCCACATACACTAAATAACCGGCTGTCGTGTGTAATACACCTTTGGGTTTACCGGTTGATCCTGAGGTATACAAAATAGATAAAGGATCGTCAGCATCCATCACTTCGGGTTCACAGGTCGTTGGTAGGTCTTTTATGGCTTCGTGATACCAAATATCACGGCCGTCTTGCCATTCAACCTCAGCATTAGTACGCCGAACCACAATAACTGTATGGACATTTTCACAATTGTCTAAAGCTTCGTCCGTTTTTATTTTTAAAGATTTGTGCTTTCCACCGCGAACACTTTCGTTCGCCGTTATCACCACAGAACAGTCCGCATCTTGAATCCGATTTTCTAATGCTTTAGCTGAAAAACCTGAAAACACGACCGAATGAATTGCTCCAATTCGCGCGCAGGCTAACATAGCAAACGTTGCCTCAGGGATCATCGGCATATAAATACAAACGCGATCACCTTTTTTAACATTGCGTTGTTTTAATAAATTTGCGAATTGACAGACCTTGTCGTGCAATGCTTGGAAGGTGAATGTTTTAGTTTCAGCATCGTCACTTTCCCAAATGATCGCAACGTCGTTGGCTTTATCCGGCAAATGTCTATCGATACAGTTAACACTGACATTGAGTTTTGCGCCACTGAACCATTGCATGTCGAGGAAATTAAAATCGCCGCTGCACACGCTATCCCACGTTTGATACCACGTCACAAATTGTTCGGCTTGTTTTGCCCAAAAAATCGCTGGCTCTTCAATCGATTGGCGGTAGAGTTCTTGATAGCTTTGTGATGTTAAATAAGTTTGTCGTAATCCTGACATCAGCCTTAGTCCGTTAAAGAGCAATGGTTAAGAATATAACTGTATGACACGAATGGGTCAATTATCCCTATATTGCAATAATCAATTTATGTAGTATCACGACTTTTACAAAAATCCATTCTTTCGGGGTCTGAGACAGACTGTTGAGATTTGTAGGTTTTTGATTTTATGATTTTTTTCGGTAAACACTCTGGTGTGCTGAGCTCATAGGCACTATTACTGAGCTCATGTGGCCATCTAAATAACTGCTTGACTT
>DAOUQR010000062.1 GCA_030625525.1 Pseudomonadota bacterium
CCCGATTTAGAATTGCATTTTATGTTTTTACCTGAGGGTGAAGATCCGGATAGTTTAATCAATAGCATTGGCAAAGATGAGTTTGAAACGCGCCTGCAACAAGCGCAAAGCTTTAGTGAATATTTACTTTCAAGACTCAAAGAACAATTCGACACCAGCTCGATCGAAGGTAAAACATCCTTGCTTCAACAAGTCGCCGGCCTCATGGCGGAAATGCCTGACGCAACTTACCGCGAAATTTTAGTAAGCGAAATTGCACGATTAGTTCAACTCCCCACCGATCGCGTATCCAAAATCATCGCTAAACAAAGCAGGCAATCAGACCGACAATATGCAGATGAAATTCCAAATTTCACAAAAACATTAGGCCAACCTCTGACAGCAAATTTACGTTTAGCAATCGCGTTATTATTACAATTCCCATGGCTTAGTCAGAAAATAAGCGAAAACCCGACACACGAACTTATAAAAACTTTAAATAATCCAATACTTTCAAAAATACTTGCTATACTTATCGCGTCCCCGAAATTGACGACGGGCGCCTTACTTGAACATTGGCGTGGTGATGAACAATACTCACTGTTAAGTGAATTAGCCAGTTGGGAACATCACGTGCCAGAAGATGGAATCGAAGCTGAATTTGTTGGTGTAGCAGAAAGGTTGTCCGAACAACAACATAAAATACACGTAAAACAACTACTCGATAAAGCCAGCCGAGGTGAGCTCAGCCAAATAGAGCGGGAACAATTACAATCCCTAATAAGAGCTGGCAAATTAAAACAAGAAAAATCAGCAAGTTGAAGAGCAACCACAACCGAAAAGGTTTAGTTGTTGGGGCCAGTGAAAAAAGCAGTATTATAACTGGCATTTACTGGCGATTTTTTGTATAATTAGCGCCCTTTTTTTAGTGCTAGTTTTGATATGAGAGACTATGGAAACATCTGACAACACACGTGATCAAGATCAGAAATCACAACTCAAACAGGTTATCAGCTTAGGTAAGGTTCAGAGCTACCTGACTTACTCGCAAATTAATGACTTGTTGACCAACGCTGTCGACACCGAACATTTCGATGTCATTATCGGTATGCTTGAAAATATGGGTATTCGTGTATTCGAACGCACCCCTACACCGGATGAACTGGCGATGTTAACCAGTACTGAAGAAGCCCCGGATGATGTTGAAGAAGCTGCAGCCGTACTTGCTTCTGTTGATAAAGAAACTGGACGAACAACGGATCCTGTCCGCATGTACATGCGTGAAATGGGTACCGTTGAGCTACTAACGCGTGAAGGCGAAATTCGCTTGGCACGCCGTATTGAAGAAGGCATTCGTCAAGTATTAACCGCCCTAGCCGCTTATCCAAGCACAGTTGGCTCGGTATTAGAAAAATATAAACACATTTGTGAAGAAGAAACGCGTTTAAATGATCTAATCACCGGCTACACTGGCGATGATTCTGAAGCGGCCCCATCGAATATTGGTACCATGCTGAATGAACAGCCCAAGCCTGAACCTAAAAAAGCAGAACCTGCACCTAAAAAAGCAGAGCCCGCAGCAACAGACGGTACAAAGACTGAGACAACAGCTGACGGCAAAAAAACTGACAAGTCAGATGATGATGATGCAACAGACAATGGGCCCGATCCCGTTCTCGCTGCTGAACGCTTTGGCATATTAAAAAAAGCCTACGATAAAGTCGGTAGAGCCGAGAAAAGACACGGTTTAAGCCACGAAAAAACGACAAAAGCTATCGATAAGATGGCCGAATGTTTCATGAGTTTTAAATTCACACCGCGTCAAGTTGACAGACTCATTAAACAAATTCGTGCACTGTTAAAAGAAATCCGTATTCAAGAGCGTGAAATCATCAAGCTTTGTACCGGCAAAGCTAAAATGCCTCGCCAGGTCTTTATCAAATCATTCCCAGGTAATGAAACCAATCTTGATTGGGCTAAATACCATATGCCTGGCAGTGATCATGAATGGACATCTGAAAAAATAGTGACCTGGGAACGCGAAATTATCCGCGCCCAAAGGAAACTCATTGGCTTAGAAGAAGAAACTCAACTCTCGATTGCGCGCATTAAAGATATCAATCGCCGCATGTCAATTGGTGAAGCCAAAGCACGACGTGCGAAAAAAGAAATGGTCGAAGCCAATTTACGTTTAGTTATTTCTATCGCGAAAAAATACACCAACCGTGGTTTGCAATTTTTGGATTTAATCCAAGAAGGCAATATCGGTTTGATGAAAGCCGTCGATAAATTTGAATATCGCCGCGGTTATAAATTTTCAACCTATGCAACGTGGTGGATCCGTCAGGCAATTACACGTTCGATTGCCGATCAAGCCCGTACGATCCGTATACCTGTGCATATGATTGAAACCATTAATAAGTTAAATCGGATCTCTCGCCAAATTTTACAAGAAACAGGTGAAGAGCCCTCTCCTGAAGAATTATCCATCCGCATGGATATGCCTGAAGATAAAGTTCGCAAGGTATTAAAAATTGCAAAAGAACCTATCTCGATGGAAACTCCGATTGGTGACGATGACGATTCACACTTAGGTGACTTTATCGAAGACGGTAATATTTTATCGCCGGTAGATTGCGCGACGATGGAAGGTTTACGTGAGTCTGTATTAGAAGTGCTAGAGAGCTTAACGCTGCGAGAAGCTAAAGTGTTACGCATGCGATTTGGTATTGATATGAATACCGATCACACGCTTGAAGAAGTCGGCAAACAATTTGACGTTACCCGAGAGCGTATTCGTCAGATTGAAGCAAAAGCACTGAGAAAATTGCGACATCCAAGTCGTTCAGAAAAACTTAGAAGTTTCTTGGACCAAGAAGAAACAGAATAAAACCCTTACGCATCTTCGGCTTGCATATAAGCAGAAGATGCGTAAAATTGCCCTGCCCTTACGGGCCCATAGCTCAGTTGGTTAGAGCAGGGGACTCATAATCCCTTTGTCGTAGGTTCGAGTCCTACTGGGCCCATTAAAAATCAACGACTTACGCTTCCCTTTGCCCCTTTTCCAACTCCCCTGTGGGGAATTTGTGGGGATTGAAAGCTTTCCCTGACTTAATGAGCGTTAATGTCGGACTCTCACCGTTATCTTTACACACACTATTTGCAGCTTCAATTAATTTATAAATTTCACCTGCGGAATAATGCGTCGTGATCTTACCGGTCTTGTGACCTAACAGATCTTGACGATCTTCAAAGCCAACACCAGCAGCGCGAAGACGTCTACCGAAAGTATGCTTCAAATCATGCACACGAAGATCGATACCCATTCTTTCTCGAGCTTGACGCCAACCTGTACTCAGCATTCTTGCTAAGCGTCGATTGCGATACGAGAAAACATATTCTGGATGCTTACCACGCCGACTTTCGATAACATTCAAAGCCACGCGATTTAACACCACTAAACGATCTTCACGATTTTTCACAATCTCACCCGGAACAACAAACACCGAAGTATTCAATTCCGGGATGGGGACTTCCCACTCCCAGCGCAATGTACAAATCTCACCATCACGACAACCGGTATTCACAGCAAATAAAGCCATGTCAGCTAAGTGCTTTGGCAATTCTTTAAAAAAGCGTTGTTGCTCTTCCCAGCTAATGGGGTTTGGCTTTCTTAAATCATGCTCTGGCAATAGCGTGATCTTGGGTGCAGCTTGTATCCAAGATTGCCCATGCTCATCAATCCATGTGTGTGCGGCTAAATTCAAAATTCGTCGCACCACTTGTAAACCATGATTGATGGTTCGCATACTAATCCCCTCTTCACGACGAGCATTAATAAATGGCTGTAAAGTACCCATGTGTATTTTATCAATCGGCAAATGACCAATGAATTTATCTAACACTTTAATACGACCCGCATCTGAACTGATACTGGCCTTGTGTTCGTTTTCCAATAAAAACTTGGTTGCAGCTTGTCGAAACGTTCGTTGCACACGCACACCGAATAACACTGCTTGGCGCATTTCTTCCGCTATTTTAGCTAAATACGCCTCTGCTTGAGTGAGGTCATCCGTTCCACAACTGCCTCGTATTCGTCGTCCGAATACGTATTTATCGATATGCCAGTATTTACCTCTTTTATAGAGACCTGGCGATTTTTTGCGTCCCATGTAACTAAACTCCTCTTATCTGCAGGACGCCCGTTGCGGGCGATATAATCGTCTAACCAACGTTCAAGGTCAAGTCGGTCAAAAGCTATACGGCGCTTGCCTATTTTTATTTGACGTAGTGAAGGACAGACATGCTTTTCGAAGAGCCAGCGGGTGAGACCGAGATAATGGGGGGCGTCTTTTTTCCAGACTAGGCGATCGTGCATTTTGGCTCCTTGTTCTTTTTTAGCTCCACGAATAGAATGAAAACATCATTTCGTGAGTTCCAATAAACTATACTACACATATCGTATGTTTCAAAGTTAATTTTACACGACTAATTGGGCTTACATAAGCCAAATCATGAGCTACGATAAAGTCAAACAGTAAGGAGATCACAATGAGCGCAGAAAGCTTTTTAGAAAGCCAGTTACAAAAATTCACTATCGTTGACATGGGGCTAGTGAAATTGGAAAACTGCTGCCGATCCTCATTAGTGGTGTTTGGTGGTTGTATGTTCTCATCATCATGCCGTTGATGATCAAACCTTTGACTAAAACTTGGTTTTGGTAAATGCAAACATTGTCGTGCAAATTAAATCACAGCATTCTTTACGACGGCCCGACCACTTGCTTCGAACTGAACATTAGAGCAGGAACTCAAACGACGCTGCACAATTAATACATCATCAGCACATAAAAAATTAAGAAGCTCATCCAGACCTAGCCGATCAATTTTCGCTCCAGTTGAAAAATTCGTGAAAATTTTCTCACAACCTCCTCTATTGAGCGCATCATTTTACAAGCATAACCAACTAACATAGCCTTCTCCTTATCGTCTTTTCAGTGTTAATTAACTTAACTACCCCCCCACTATTTTGGACACTGTCCAGGCGGACGGGTTGTTGGACACTTTTGCAAACATTGAAAATGTTCATTATCTTAACGTTTGTTGAACACTTCTGGCCCCTAAATGATTGATCGCTAGGCATGCTATTCAGATGATCACAGTTGCATCTGAGCGATTATTTTTTATTTTGGCTTGATAGCGTTGGTCAAATTATTGACACGCGAGTGTGCATATGATAGACTGCCATCTTTAATTAAGCCGTTACTTTTAAAGTATAAGTTACAATTATGCGGTATTTAATCACTGAAACTGGTTCGGTGATTAAAATAAAAGGTAAAAACAAACTACGGAGAAGAAAATACATGTGGAGATTAGCAAACAACGTGAGTGATGCTACTGACATTAGGATATCCATCGAAGAACAAAAATTGGCAGTCGGAGACAATCAATACCAAAAATTTTATGAAGCATTAAGCAATGCCGAATATGACGAAGCGTTAGCTACACTCGTGGACAATCCTGGCTTTGTAAACTTGCTTTATTATAACGATAAAGGCACCGAATTTTCCCTTGTAATGCTGGCATTATTACGTATTGCTTATTGCCACAAGAACCCTGGAATTTATAATGAGCGCGATTATGCTGTGCATAACTCACCCGTGCAGAAATTATTTTTGAAATTAAAAGACTTGGGTTTTGATTTTACCAGAGCTTACAGATATGTTGAGTCGAAAGAAAAAGATCCGATAGATATGACTCCTATAGCTTTCGCTTTGCACCGCGGATACTGCGCCGGCGCAATCAGAACTCTCACCGAGTGTGGTGCACCATTAAATACACCCGATGTCGAGCTAGTTGTTGCAAAAATAAATAAAATGTTGGATAGCGAAAATTCCGAGTATGATTCCTGGGATGAGTCGTCACCTATAGATAATGATTTGCGTGCCTATAACACCGCAGTAAAAAGAGAGAAGTTAAAAAATTCATCACAGGGACTGTTTTATAAAATTCCGCCAAAATCATTCTTCTTAATTGATTCATCAGCACCACTTGTGAATGAACTCCAGCAAGAAGATTCAAGTAGTGAAGACTTTTGTTCTAATATAGACCAGGGGCCTTTAGATCTATGGGAAAAACTTGATGATGCAGTAAGAGAGGGCGACTTGGTTTTGTGCGAAAATCTACTGGAAGAAGCAAAGGAACACCATGAATTTGATGTGGATCAAGCGGATAACCTTGGATGTACAGTTTTGCATACGGCAGCTTGGATGAACCGTAATGACATTGTAACAGTGCTTTTAGCAGCAGGTGCAGATGTGAATAAACAAGATGAGGATATGAGAACAGCCCTGTTTTTAGCTGCTTTTAGGGGTAATGTCGATGTCGTTAATACGCTTATAAAAGCGAGAGCAAACGTGGATTTAGTCAATGATCCGATATATAAAGTTCAAGCAACTCCTGGTGAAGGCCCCATACACCAAGCTGCCTTCAATGGTCATCCGCAAGTTGTTGTTGAACTAATAGGCGCAGGTGCAGATGTGGATTTAGCTAATGAGGACGGTGACACTGCATTGATCTTTGCTGCATCAGAGGGACATATTGACATTGTCAACATTCTTTTGGATGCTAATGCAGATCATACATTAAAAAACCGTTTTGGGTCCTCGG
>DAOUQR010000048.1 GCA_030625525.1 Pseudomonadota bacterium
GATCACTATGGTCGTTTGATGGGAAAACGTCTTGAACCCCAGTTTTTCCTTGAGAACTGTGAATCAGGTATTGGCGCTTGCAACTACCTCCTCACCGTTGATATGGAAATGAATCCCATCGAAGGCTACGACTTTACTAATTGGGAAAGTGGCTACGGTGATTTTTTAATGCAACCGGATATGGGAACACTCCGTATCGCAAGTTGGTTAGATAAAACAGCTATCGTCTTATGCGATCTGCTTGATGAAAAAACGCATCAACACATTTCAGTCTCACCGCGCAGCATTTTAAAATCCATGATCAAGCGCGCAGACAAATTAAAACTTAGCGCAAAAGGCGCATCCGAATTAGAATATTATTTATTCGAAGACAGTTATAAAGAAGCCAATGCCAAAGACTACAACGATCTCGAACCTGTCGGTTGGTATATTGAAGATTATCATTTGTTACAAGGCACACGTGAAGAATTTTTTAATGCCGCAGCGCGAAAACATTTACAAAAATCCGGTATCCCCGTCGAAAACTCCAAAGGTGAATTTGGACTCGGCCAACATGAATTAAACGTCCGTTACACCGATGTATTAACCATGGCGGATAATCACAGCGTTTTTAAACAATGCTTAAAAGAAATCGCGGATCAAACCGGCGTCTCTGTTTCTTTCATGGCAAAATTGGATGACCAACAAGCCGGCTCAAGTTGCCATTTACATGTCAGTTTATGGAAAGACGGTCGCAATGCGTTTGCGGGTGATGAAGATTTTCACGGTGTAAAATGCTCACCACTTTTCAAACAATTTTTAGCCGGCTGGATCCAGTACACGCCCGAACTTATGATTTGTTATGCGCCGACTGTCAATTCCTATAAGCGTTATCAAAATGCTTCATGGGCACCCACACGACTTGCCTGGAGCGTAGATAATCGCACCGCAGGATTTCGCATCGTTGGACACGGTGAAAGTTTACGCATTGAATGTCGCATCCCTGGTGCCGATTGCAATCCTTACCTCGCGTTCGCTGCCGCCCTGGCCTCCGGTTTAGCCGGTATCGAACAAGAGCTCTCACCACCCGATCCCTTCCGAGGTGATATTTATAAAGCGGCTCATTTACCGCATGTACCCGAAACACTGCAACAGGCGGTTAACTTATTTAAAGACAGCGAGTTTGCAAAGCTCAGCTTCGGTGAAAACGTGGTCAAACATTACAGCCATTTTTGCCAAGAAGAACAAAACGCCTATAACGCCGCCGTGACGGATTGGGAACTTAAACGTTATTTTGAAAGAATTTAAACATGAAAAAACCAAAAATCGCCATTACAACTTATGGCACTCTTGTGCATGAAAAATTTAATTTACCGAAAGAATATGTTGAAGCCATTATTGACGCCGGCGGCATTCCCTACCTCTTGCCGCCTTCTGATTTAAGTGCCGTTGAAGTTATCGATGGCATGGATGCAGTGATACTGACCGGCGGTGGTGATTTACATCCCTCGCTCTACGGTGGCCAACATCATGAAACGATGTACAACTTCGACAGTGTACGCGATACCTTTGAATTAGAAATCGCTGAACATGCTATTCAACAACAAATACCGTGTCTTGGGATCTGTCGCGGCAGTCAAGTCATCAACGTCGCTTTAGGTGGAACCTTATATGAGCACCTCCCAGATTATTTAGGCGATACTGTTAAGCACCGTGCCCAACCGCGTAATCCTATCCTACATAATGTGACGCTCAATCGCCAAAGTCGATTGTTTCAAATCATGGGTGAAGAACAATTTTCGGTTTCTTCATACCATCACCAAGGGATCAAACAACTCGCAAAAGATTTAACCGCTGTCGCGCATTCACCAGACCAACTCATTGAAGCCTATGAATTAAGCTCACACCCGTGGTTGATCGGCGTGCAATGGCATCCAGAACATTCACTGGATGACATTCCTATTCACCGTCGCTTATTCGAGAATTTAGTCAATTTTTTACAGAAGGATTAAGCCATGAGATTAGCAAACAAAGTCGCATTAATTACAGGTGCCGCTGACGGTATTGGACGTGAATCAGCACTATTATTTGCAAAAGAAGGCGCGGCTGTTGTGCTCGTCGATATTAATGATGAAGCGGGGCATGCAACCGTTCAGGAAATAGAAAAAGACAATGGATGCGCCAGCTTTTTTCACGCCGATGTGTCGAGTGCAAAAGATAGCGAAGCCATGATCGCTTTCGCAGAAAAAACCTACGGCCAGTTAAACATTTTATTTAATAACGCTGGCATCATGCACAGTTATGATGGCAATGCGATTAATACCGATGAGGCCACTTGGGATTTAACCATCAACGTGAATCTCAAGGGTGTGTTTTTAGGCTGTAAATATGGTATCCCCGCATTACAGCGCGCAGGCGGTGGTTCAATTATTAATACCGCCTCGATCGTCGCACTACTCGGTTCCGCTACGGCACAAATGGCATATACCGCGAGTAAAGGTGGCGTATTATCTATGTCGCGAGAACTTGCCGTTTTGCATGCACGTGAAAACATTCGAGTGAATGCCTTATGCCCTGGCCCACTTAAAACCGAATTGCTGATGAAATTTTTAGATACTGAAGCAAAAAAACAACGCCGTTTAGTGCATATCCCTATGGGCCGATTTGGTTTGGCTGAAGAAATTGCAAAGGCGTCTTTATTTTTAGCGTCAGATGATTCGTCTTATGTTACGGGTACAGAATTTACTGTCGATGGTGGGATCACCTCCGCTTATGTGACACCAGAATAGGATTAGTCTATGACTTTGAAAACTATCTCACCAATTGATCAATCTATTTATGCTGAACGTTCATTGGCAAACGCCGATGAGATTGAATCGGCTTTAGTCGTAGCGAAACAAGCACAACAAGAATGGCGTCGTTTACCTTTGTCAGAACGCCAATCCATTATCCACCGAGCAACTGCGTATTTTCTTCAACACAAAGAGAAGATTGCAGAGGAACTGACGTGCCAAATGGGTCGCCCGATTCAATGCACCCCGGGTGAAGTCGATGGATTTGCAGAGCGCGCATATTATATGAGTAGCATCGCAGAAGCAGCGCTAGCCGATATTGAACTCGAACCGATTGAAGGCGTTCGACGCTTTATAGCAAAAGAACCCCGGGGCATCGTCGCGATTATCGCACCGTGGAATTATCCTTATTTAACCGCAGCCAATGCGTTGATCCCCGCCCTACTCGCTGGCAACGCGGTGATCCTAAAACATTCACACCAAACGCCCTTATGCGCTGAGCGACTTGTGCGAGCATTTTCTCAAGCCGGTTTGCCCGACGGCGTTTTTCAATATTTACATTGCGATCACGCACAAACCGAAAAATTAATTCAAGACTCACGTATTAATTATGTTTGTTTTACCGGTTCCGTGAATGCAGGCAAACGCATTCAATCGGTTTTAGCCGGAACATTTAAAGGATTAACATTAGAGCTCGGCGGAAAAGATCCGGCTTACGTCAGAGCGGATGCCAATTTAGAACAAGCGGTTGAAAGTCTCATTGATGGCGCATTTTTTAATTCCGGACAATCTTGCTGTGGTGTTGAACGCATCTATGTGCACCAAGCTGTTTATGAAAAATTCGTTGAACACTTTGCACAGCTCACGGAGCACTATAAATTAGGTGATCCAAGAAAAGCAGAAACAACACTCGGCCCCATGGTTACGATCAAAGCCGCTGATTTTATCCGAAATCAAATGCATGAAGCGATACAAGCTGGCGCAAAAGCACTTATCCATCATGCGTCTCACGACGAGTTTGGTTCCGCCTATTTATTCCCGCAAGTATTGATCAACGTCGATCACACCATGTCGGTTATGCGCGATGAAAGCTTTGGCCCCATTGTTGGGATCATGTCGGTTGAATCAGACAAACAAGTCATCGAATTAATGAACGACAGCCCGTATGGTTTAACCGCTTCTATATGGACGCAAGATGAAGCCCGCGCAATCGCCTTAGGAGAAGAATGCGAAACCGGCACAGTCTTCATGAATCGCTGCGATTATTTAGATCCCGCACTCGCCTGGACTGGAGTCAAAGAGACGGGCTACGGGATCAGTTTATCCCGACTCGGTTTCGATGCCTTCACCCAAGTTAAATCTTTTCATATACGGCGTTAGTGTGGGTTGCACTAAGTTTTCGTTTAACTGTCTGTGTCTGAGGCAGAGTGTTGAAATCTATAATGTCATGATTGTACGTGTGTTTTTGGAAAACTGTCTGTGTCTGACATCATAGCTTGAAAAAATTGTTATTAAATTCGACATGAGCTTTTATTTCTTTCTCGACGGCTTTAGAATTATTAACGCTTTTAGAATCAAGCTCTTTGCTTGCTTGTTTCCTAGATTTCGAAGTTATTAAAGACAATTGTACTAATTCGCTTGCTTTGCTTCTGTTATCAGTTGGTTTTTGACTAGGATCCTTTTCAGTTTTCTCCGTTTTTTCTATCTCTTGCTCGGTGTTACTTCTCGCAATTAAAACCATTTCGTCAGCAGGTATTAATTTTTTAATGCTTTGCTGCAATTCTATATTGATAGCTTTGTTTGCTAGATCACCTAATTGCACTATGGGCTGGTCTAAGAAGCTTTGATAGTTTATCAGTACAGCTTCAAAAATATGCGCAGCGGTAAGGCTTCCTTCGTTTTCTGCAATCGAACTAACAATTGATGCTAGTACTTCATAAACTGCAGTAGATATACTTGAAGGATCAAGGTGCTTGAAAAGAATATCTATACTATCAGCAACAATGTTGGCAATTTCTTGTGGGTCAGATGTCAGTACTACAAAGTGTTCAACTAAACTAGTAGCAATTGCAAGGATACATTGGTCAACTTTGGATTTGGGAATTTCTGCATTGTTTGCAGTTTTGCTAATTCTATCCACTGCTTTGTTTATTGCTTCAAGCAAATCTGCATCAACTGAATCCAAACTTGATATGATAGCCAGTAACTCTTGTTTTACCAAAATACACTCATAGAAAAACTTAGCTTCATCTACTATACCCTCATCAATACTGATTCTGATTACAGATTCAAACTTAGCCTGCATATTTTCTTCTTTGAGGAGCCATAAGTGTACTAAGCAAGGAGTATACCTTTGCAAAAAAACGTCGTCGAAGAGTAATAAAGCGCTATAGTATTTCCCATAAGTACCGTTATAACCGTAAGCACTCTTATATAATGAACGTAAGTCGTAATAAAACTCTGGATAATAAAACTCGACTGTTATGTAAATCCAGTCATCTATCTCGTCTGGTGTCTTATTTGGAGGTGAAAGTTCTGGATTAGTATTTTCAAACTCAGGTTTTTTGGAATTGTCTTCTAGCAATTTTTCAAACCGAGGATTAAGCTTTATAAGCGCGCCAGGTAAGGACTCTCGTAATTGTAGCTTAAATTCTGCAGTTTTTATAACTTCCATAATTTCTGACTCTTCTTTTTGAGCCAAATTAATGTTGGATCTTATTGAAGACATTAGTTCAGCACATTTTTTTTGTTCCTGACGTACTAATTTTGCGAATGGTATTGGATAATGGTCTCGTATTCTCTGATAATGGTATTTAAAGCTTAATTTTGAGTACTTTGGTATATATTCGTCCGGATCTGTAAAAGCCTCTAACTCATACGCTTTCACACTATGGTGAACAACTTGCATGTACGGAAACTTATCTTTAATTACCTTATCTAAAATATCACATTGCTTGGGATTTTTATCGTAAAAGAACCCGGCGCGAGTCTCATCGAGCCACGCAAATTGATCTTTAATAATGTCACATCCAAAACTTTGCGGCCTGGTTAAACAAGCCAAACTACTTTTACTTTTGCGCTCTCCCTTAGTAGCTTTTTGCTTCCGCTCATTCGGCGCTGGTAGATTAAAGACAAAGCCTTTGTCTTCAGCACGCGGATCGCTAAACCAAGAAAAATTCTCCTCTAGAAATTGGCACAATTGGCTTGCTAATCGGGATGATTTAGAAAAATATTCA
Organism: Pseudomonadota bacterium; assembly: GCA_030625525.1. GTDB lineage: Bacteria > Pseudomonadota > Gammaproteobacteria > DAOUQR01 > DAOUQR01 > DAOUQR01. The sequence goes on from DAOUQR010000048.1 coordinate 6,008, forward strand.
CCATCAATTTCTGATAACACATTTAAGATCGTAGCGATTAATTCATCTACCCAGCGGAGGTTAACATCTTTGGTATCAGAAGAAGATAACTCAATTAATTTAGCAAGAATTATTTTGACTTGCCTATAGCGATCTTTATCATTAGTTCCTTTTTCTTGAGCATCGCCTCTAATATGTTGCATTAGCATTTTAGTTAAGGAATTAAAGATATCATTTGCATCTGGGATAATTAAGGCGTCCTTACTTCCATCGGTTGAGCACAGTGACTTATAGCGTTCATATATATATTGCACTATACCAAAATCACTATTAGCTTTGGCAAGATTTATGTAAGGAGTTAACATATATCCTGCTAAGGTATTAAATCTTGGGTCTTCTAGATAATCGATTATGTGATCTATACGATTTAATTCTTTATGTAGCTTTTCTAAACCACCGTCGATAGATAAGCTTAAAATATACAATCTTAGTTGCTCAGAAATATTCGCAGCGAGAGAGTTTTCCCAATGTTGATCTATGAATTTTTTAATAACGGAATGATCTGGACGATCGAATACATATAACTGAATTAGGATATTTGCTGCCATTTTTCTAACTTCTGGGGGCTCATTAGATTCAAGCTTATTCATTATTTCACTAAGAGCTGTAACTATCCGTTCACCGTTATCCGAAGCAATACGGCTCATTTTTAAAATTTGTTTGTAGCCATTTTTCAATGCAGTTATTGCTTTTGATTTCATGGTATAAATACTCCTTGAGGATGCGGTATACAAATAGGTCTTAAACCCTTGATTTGGTCAACAGTTTACCACAAATGTGTAGTTGTCTGCAACATTTAATTACAATATGTGTCAAGCCAAAATGGGGAAATGGGGTCAGGTCTTCACAACAGCCAACTCCACACAATCAACTGCTCCGCCTAGCCAAAATACAACACCGTTAAATTAAAACTATCCACAAACCTACCATAATAACATTCATTGATGGTTTCCCTGTACAACTCTCAATTGAGAATTGCTGCAATGGAGAAGCTTTCATGGCTAGAAACTTGCTGTGTCTGACATCATATTCGAATCGTTTTGAAGCCCTACGTGAAGTTGAGCAAGATGTGATAGAAGGCACTGATATTTTGATGGTGAAACCGGCCGGCGCCTACCTCGATGTGATTGCAGATATCAAACAACAGTATCCGCATATTCCATTAGCGGCTTATCAAGTGAGTGGTGAATATGCCACGATTAAAGCGGCGGCTGAAAAAGCTTGGATCAATGAACAAGCAGTGGCGTTAGAGAGTTTGCTAGCGATTAAACGTGCTGACGCGAATATGATTATTAGTTACTTTAGTCTGGATGTTG
>DAOUQR010000271.1 GCA_030625525.1 Pseudomonadota bacterium
GCGCTTACCAAATTGCGCACGCAAACCATCATTGAGTTTTTGTTCTAATAAGGTCTCTGCTTGAAATTCATTACCACCGGTACGCGTATAATACAAAGCGACATTATCAATGCGCCATTTTGCAAAATAATCAACGAGCACGTCTTTTTTCTCGGCCGTCACAATGCGTGAACGCTCAATATCTAAAGTCTGTAAACGCGTATCAAAGGCGCGAACAGAATTGATAAAAGGCCATTTAAAATGTAAGCCCGGACCATAAACGCGCGCTTTACCATCACTCGTCGTGATGATTCTACCTAAACGCAGTAATACAGCATGTTGACCTTCGCGCACCGTATATAGGCTGCCAAAAACGATAAGCGCAACCAAAATAATCAATGCCCAACCAAACGATTTCATTGCTTTCATTTATTAATTTCCTCGTCCACGATATGAATCACGACTGGGACGCGTTTGTCCCGTGCGAGATTGTGTCTGATTTTGCTTAGCAGCTTGCATGATTTGTTCTGTCAATGACGCTTTATTTTTCGCATGGGATAAGGCGCTCGAACTTAATAACTTATCAATCGGCAAGTAAACTAAATTATTACTGTTGCTCGTGTCGATAAGTATTTTAGAGGTTTTAGACAGCACGGACTCAACAGCATCTAAATATAAGCGCTCCCGTGTAACCTTCGGTGCGTTAAGATACTGTGGCAATATGGCTAAAAATTTTGAAGCATCACCTTGTGATTTCAAAATAACTTGCTGCTTGTAAGCCTGCGCTTCTTGCATAATACGTTTTGCTTGACCGCGTGCAATCGGCTCGACGCCACGCTTGTATGCTTCAGCTTGATTGATATAGCGCTGTTCATCTTCTTGCGCTTTAATCGCATCATCGAATGCTGCTTTCACATCCTCAGGTGCTTTAGCCGGGAGTATGGTGACATCCGTGATGGCAATACCCGCTTTATAAACGCCCATGAGTTTGGTCAGTTGCTGATTCACCTGGGCCCGTACTTTTTCACGCCCGATTGTTAGCACTTCATCAAGCGTGGTATGACCAATCACTTGTCGTAAGGCACTAGCCGTTGCTTGCTGAATACTTTCTAATGGATCAACAATGTTAAATAAGTAGTTTTTCGGATTACTGATACGATACTGCACCGCCACAGAGACAGAAACAATATTTTCATCCTTCGTTAACATCGACGCCTGATAAGAAAAGGTCGAAACCTTTTGTACATTCATAAGGTATCGACTATCAATGAATCGAGGGATCCAATGCGGCCCCGGATCCACTGTTCGGACATAACGACCGAAACGTAGAACGACGGCTTGCTCAGCTGGCCCCACGATAAAAAAACCAGATAATCCGTATAGCACAACCACGGCAATGAGGATCAGGATAAGCCCAAAACCACCCGCAGTAGACTGGCTTGAACCACCCGACTTACCGCCGATAATTTTTTTCACTTTGCTTTGAAATTTACGAAAAACTTCGTCTAAATCTGGAGGCGTTTGTTTGCCCCCGCCGTTTGGCCCATTCCAAGCCATAGTCGCTCTCTCCAAGATGAAAATTAAGGTGGGATTGTAGGCGCTTGTGTAATCAGTTTCAACAGGCAATTTTAAGAATCAGTAATTCCCGGTAAATGGATGTTATGACTAAGAATGCTTTGAGCGATCCGCATCTGGTTGCTCAGGTCCCGGTGCGATATTTGGAAACAAGCGCTCAAAGTCCACCTGACTCATCACCACTGAAATTAACCAATTCCCCTCATCATCAACACGCTCGGATTTAACCGCATCGATACGATACAATTGTGAGCGCAACTTACCCTCCGTAGGTGACAGGCACAAACTGCGATGAACCGGATCACCGTAGATATGTTTAGTGATCGCATTAAGTAATAGATCTAAACCTTTATGCGATTTTGCCGACACCCAAACACGTGAGGGTTTACCTTCGGCATTATTCTCAAAGTGCACCAGTGTCTCAGGTAACAAATCAATTTTATTAAAGACCTGAATCAACGGCACGTTATCCGCCCCAATCTCTTTGAGAACATAATTCACTTCGTTGACTTGTTCTCGCCAATTTGCATGGCTGACATCAATCACTTGCAAGAGTAAATTAGCGTCGCGCGTTTCTTCTAAAGTTGCACGAAATGCCGCGACTAAATCATGGGGTAAATCTCGAATAAATCCTACCGTATCCGCTAAAATAGCAGGACCGGCACCGGGCAAATTAACTCGACGCATAGTCGGATCCAATGTTGCGAATAATTGATCCGCCGCATAGATATTCGCTCCCGTTAACGCGTTAAATAAAGAGGACTTACCTGCATTCGTATACCCTACCAGTGAGACCGTCGGTAAGGCAGCCCGTCGCCTAGCCCGTCTATTTTGATTGCGCTGTTTACTGACTTTATCCAAACGTTTATTGAGGAGTTTAATGCGTTCACGCAACAAGCGGCGATCGGTTTCGAGCTGAGTTTCACCCGGTCCACGTAAACCAATTCCGCCCTTTTGTCTTTCTAAATGGGTCCAACCACGCACCAAACGTGTTGAAAGGTGTTGCAGTTGCGCCAACTCCACTTGCAATTTACCTTCATGACTACGTGCACGCTGCGCAAAAATATCGAGAAT
>DAOUQR010000019.1 GCA_030625525.1 Pseudomonadota bacterium
GATTCAAAATCTAAGATGGCGTGCTTATACGCGCCTGGATCTTTATGCTTTATATTCTGTAATTGGCTCTCTATTGCTAGATTATCAAAACTTTGCTCTTTGCCTGATGCAGGTTTACTTTTTTGGATCTGACAATTTGCATCAACAGCTTGTTGCTGCCCATTTTCACTAGAAGCCAGATAAAAAGCTAGATTGACATAACTCTTGGCACCCACATAATTCCCCTGTGTATTAAGACACAGAGCTTTCTGCACAAGATGCTGACATAATTTTTCGCTAACAATCGGTTTGGCTTCGACACTGTATTGCTCCGAGCAAAGCCTATTAAGGATCGGGGCTTCAAACGATTCGATTAATACTGAAACAAATGTAGCTTCATCAATGCAAGAGGGAGAGAGATGATATTTAAAAAATGACGCATCATTCGGTGGAAGTAAACAAACAAGCTTGTGGGACAGTTTATTTTCTTGATGGGCCGTTTGGAGCCACTCATGTTCATGCGGACGATCATCAATAAACACATCGATTCGATCAGTTGTGAGTTTTGATTGTGCTGAACTTTTTACGTAGACTTCTCCCTTAGTCAAAGGCAGTTGTTGCTCTTTTTCCAAGGAATAATAATGTAAGTCAGCTAAGTATTTTGTATTTCTATATTGATTACGAGCTTGAAGATAGGCTTGAACGCATTCTAACTCAGCGGAAGTAATGAGCTCATCCACATCTAATGATTCAAGGTACGTCTCAACAGTGCACTCTTTCGTCACGCTAATCTCTAGCAGTGTATTCAGGAGCCTTATATCGCGATAATAAAGTGAATAATCAATCTCTAAATAATCACTGCCCGATGCTTTTTTTGCTAGATCGTCGATTATTTCTTGAATTTTTTTAACATCAATACATGTGTCAGACTTATCGATAATGTTTTGATCCAATAAATATTGGAATCGATCTTTTTTCGCCTGAATCTCAAGGGGCTCAATTAAGTCTTTATATTTTTCGAAGTTCATTGTTTTACGCATATCGACCACGGCCTCTTGTACTGGCTTCATATGCTTAGCATAGGCGTCCCCATAAATGTAGTCACCCTGACTGTATTGTGCAAACAAAGCATCCAATGGCGTCAAAACAGCATCGACTTTAATGCCTTTTGATTCTAAATACTTAATAAGAGGTATCCGTAACGGTGAGGTATATGAAAGCTTACTCGCATCCATTTTTGTTAAAAGCGTAATGCTTAATGGCGTGTCTTTACTTGAAAAAAAGAGCTGAAGATTTCGAATCAATGTTTCGTTATAAAAGGTATTACCATCTGCTGTCGTCAGTAGCGTATCATCCACGTCGATTAAAAATCGATACTTGAACTCATTGGGTAATACTTCGTTATTATTATTATGATTGTCATCAGAGCGACTTAATTTGGATGCAAAAAACATAAAGTGACTACTGCCTAAAAATTAGATAATACTGGAACAGCAATTATACAGAACGCGAGCATGCCAGACAAGATATTATTCCCCTGCATTTTCAATGCCTGCGCAACTTTAACAAGGCTTTTAAACGTTTATCAAGCCACAGGAATAGCGGTAATTTTTATTTTTTCTGTTCAGGCTAGTCTTTGGCGTACCGTTTCAAACAAAATAATGCCCGTGGCAACAGACACATTTAAACTGCTCACGGAGCCGTGCATCGGGATATTAATTAAATGATCACAGGTCTCACGTGTAAGACGACGCAGACCTTTTCCTTCAGCACCCAGTACTAAAGCAAGCGATCCACTCAAATTGGTTTGATAAACTGACTCCGTTGCTTCACCAGCGGCACCATAGATCCAAACACCTTGTTGCTGCAATTGTTCCATCGCACGCACTAAATTGGTGACCGTATAAATTGGAATAATATCTGCAGCACCACAAGCAACTTTACGCACAACGGGCGTCATCCCAACGGCTTTATCTTTAGGAACAATAACCGCATCCACCCCCGCCGCATCGGCCGAACGTAAACACGCGCCGAAATTATGCGGATCTTGCACGCCATCTAAAATTAATATCAACGCATTTTCAGGCAAGGCCTGAACAAACGATTTAAAATCGGTGGTTTGTTTTGCTTGCCTAGCAATGATCACCACGCCTTGATGATTCTCAAGTTCACTCAGGCGATCCAGCTCTTTCCGAGGACCCAGTTGTACGGTAACGTCCTGTTGTTTAGCTAATTCAATTAAGCGATTTACTTTTTTATCAACACGGCCCGACTGCACATAAAGCACTTTAATCGCATGAGATTGAGTTTGTAAAAAACTCTCCACCGCATGCATACCAAAAATAACGGTTTGATTTTTCATTCAGATAATACAAAGTCTATATTACGTTCATCTAAATCAACATTCGCGACTAACACGCGAATGCGATCACCCAATCGATAAGTTTTTCCAGTGCGTTCACCACGAAGACGGTGTTTAACCGGATCATAATTATAATAATCATTTCGTAGTTCAGTAATATGAACCAAACCTTCGACATAAATATTTTCTAATTCAACAAAAAGCCCGAAGTTCTTCACAGAAGTGATCAGCCCATCATAAACCTCACCGATATGATCTTGTAAGAACTCGCATTTTAACCACGAGACAACATTACGCGTGGCTTCATCGGCTCGTCTTTCCGTCATGGAACAGTGGCTGCCTAACTCTTCCATTTCAACGTGGTTATAGCGAAATTTTTCAACCGGTTTACGCGATAAAACATGTTTAATCGCGCGATGCACTAACAAATCAGGATAGCGACGGATCGGCGAGGTAAAATGTGCATACTCCGGATAGGCTAAACCAAAATGCCCGATATTATCTGGACTATATTGTGCCTGACTCAATGATCGCAATAAAACCGTTTGAATCAAATGATAATCGGGGCGCCCAACTGCCTCGCCCAAGAGTTGCATATAATGTTTGGGGATCGGCTCTTTACCACCTTTAAGTTGCAAACTGATTTCGGCTAAAAACTCACGAAACGCCGTGATTTTTTCTTCGATAGGACTCGCATGAATGCGATATAACAATGGGATTTCATTTTTCGCTAAAAATTGCGCCGTCGCCACATTGGCCATCAACATACATTCTTCAATCAAACGATGTGCATCATTGCGAATCATCGGAACAATTTTTTCAATTTTTTTATCCGGACCAAATACAATCTGGGTCTCAGTCGTATCAAACTCAATAGCTCCGCGTTTTGCACGAGATTTATTTAATGTTTGATACAATTCATAAAGATGCTGTAAGTGAGGATAAATTGTTGCATGTTGAGAAATTAAAGTTTCGTCATTATCAACCAGCATCTTGGCAACGTCGGTATAGGTTAATCGCGCATGTGAGTGCATCACCGCCGTGTAAAAACGACTACGCTTTAATTGCCCATTGGCATCAATCGACATTTCGCAAACCATACATAGACGATCAACGTCTGGATTCAATGAGCACAAGCCATTCGATAAAATCTCAGGCAACATCGGTACAACGCGCCCAGGAAAATACACTGAGTTACCACGTTTATGCGCTTCAATATCCAAAACCGATTGTGCTGAGACATAATGGCTGACATCTGCGATGGCAACATAAAGCGTCCATCCGCCTTTCGGTAAGGGTTCGCAATACACCGCATCATCAAAATCTTGGGCATCTTCGCCATCAATGGTCAGTAGCGGTAAATCTCTTAAATCGCGACGACCGTTGATCTCTTCATCGCTGAGCGTGAGGCTGTATTGCTGGATTTGTTGCTTGATAGCCTCTGACCATTCATGAGGAATATCATGCGATCGAATCGCAACATCAATTTCTAACCCCGGCGCCATATGATCGCCCAACACCTCGGTGACTTTACCAATCAACTGCATGCGTATACTGGGGGGAACAGTCATTTCAACCGTGACCATTTGCCCAGGCTTTGCGCCCAAGATCTCGTCATCAGGAATAAAAACGGCACGGGAGATTTTTTTATTATCGGGTTCAACGTAAGCGATACCGCGTTCGAGATAAAATCGTCCGACAATATGTTTCGTAACATGTTCTAAGACTTCGAGGATCATACCTTCAGGACGCCCTCGTCTATCGAGGCCTTTTATTCGCACTAAAACACGATCACCATGAATAACCGTATGCATTTGACGAGGCGATAAGAAAATGTCTTTGCCCCCTTTATCAGGTACGACAAAACCAAAGCCATCCGGATGCCCAATAACACGGCCTGGAATTAATTCCAATTTTTCACGCAGACAGTAACGACCTCGACGATCTTGTATAATTTGAGCATGGCGCACCATCGCCGCCAGGCGGTTTTCGAATCCCTCTAATTCGTCATTCGTTATCCCAAACTCTTGGACTAAATTTTGACTGGTTGTGGGCTTGCCCAGATCATTTAAAAATTGCAGAATGAACTCTCGGCTCGGGATAGGATGCTCATACCGATCGGCTTCCCGTTCAGCAAAAGGATCTTGTTCAGTGATATATTTTTTAACCATAGGCGGGATACTACATGAGTTAACGCGATTATGCCAAACAGTTAGAGAATCGAACTGGTTTTCAAGCTTTGCATAATACTATCAAGAGACTCATCTTCAGCAATCCAATAATTGCCAACTGTACTTTGACCAAATTTAGCATTCGAAATACGACAAACCTTCAGCACTTTTTCACACGGAACCACTTGCTCGGCCCCGGGCTGCACTTCGACACAATCTAATTTGAAATTCGCAGTATTAAACGTAATAGCGGCCCAACGACTTGGAGGCACTTGAGACTTAGATACGCCTGAAAAAGGCTTTTCAGTGGTTTGACTTTGCAACCATAAATTCTTACCACCCGTATTATGGATCAAAAATAATTGTTGCTGGGATTTTGTTTTATTCAATAAAACCAGTTGACCGTGCTCATACTTAACGTTCATAAAACGACAATTAGCAGGCGCATCCATCGCAATAGAATAGGAACAGCTTAATAATAGGGCCAGAAATGTCAAACTACTTAGGCGGATCATTCGTCTCATTACTTATATGCGATTAAAAGGTGCGATAGCATATCGAATTGTGGAAGCTAGGGCAAGCGCGGTTTTTAATATTACAGAGAGCCCGCTAATCTTTGCCAAGCATCCGAGAACACGTCCGGTTCTAAGCGATTCAGGCAAATATTATCGCGGCAACGCTTAAATTGCTTGTAGTCAAGGTGCATACAAGGCATACACGGTGCATCCCCTTGGATAACTTCAACCGGTGCATGACTTAGCATTCGATAAACGGTTGAATCACTTGGACCAAAAAACACAAGGAGCGGGCAAGCCACTGCTGCCGCGATGTGCGCAGGCCCCGTGTCAACGGAAATCATGGCTCGCTGCTCAGCGAGAAGCGCAGGCAGTAAATCAATCGGCACAGAACTTGAAAAATTATGGCAGCGCACACGCAAGGCCTCTGGCAATTGCGCTATGCATTGTTCGATCAGCGAAGACTCTCGTGGTGAACCATGAAAAAGTAACTGTGTCTGCGGCTCGGATTGCAAAACTTCCGTCAACAAATTCAACCACTGTGTATCGCTCAAACCCTTCACATTGAACGCTTTTTTAAAGGGTTTAAATACATCGGTGCGTTGGCTTCCCATTTGTACGCCAATAAAATCAGATCCAAGCGGTTGTAATAATGCTTTTGCATGGGCGATTTTCTCATCACTCAATTCTAAAGCAGGGATCTCATCATACGCATTTAAGTCTAAATCCAAACTATTAGCCACATAACGATAATAATCTGAGACATGTGTTTTATGGTTTTTAGGTGCCTGTGCAACTCGAATTTTTGCGGTTGGAAAACACCTCGACAACCATTTTACCAACTGTGGTCGCTCGTTGTCATACACGATGATTTCATCAAAATGATGTTGCGTGAGTGCGGCTTTAACCGGTTTACGATACACATTCACTAACGGGCGAAATGGGGCGAATTTCCCCCACGTGGGATGCGCTAGAGGAATAACATCTTTAATGTAACTTTGATTTTTCAACAAGGGCTTACCAAACGGTCGCGTTAAAATCGATAATTCACCCGTTTGAGCCAATAAACGAAATAATGGAATTTGCAGGGTTAAGTCCCCAATACGATTAAAAACAACAAATAAACGGTGCATGATAAACCTTCATTTTTGCTAATGCCCAAGATTATCGCGAGTATATACCCATCACACCTGAAGATGCGAGATTTATGCCGCAGGCATTTTTGTTCCCAGGAAACGTTTAAAGCGCAGCTAATAGCAGGCCTATTGGCAAGATTTAAACGTTTCCTGGGGACAAAAAGGGCAAGGCAGAAACTCGCATCTTCAGGTGTGATGGGTATATAGCTTATAAAGGATGGGTCAAACTTGACGCCACCCAACTGCCACGGTAAAGTCCCGCCCGTCGCCGAGGTGGTGAAATTGGTAGACACGCTAGCTTCAGGTGCTAGTGGGGGTAACCCCGTGGAGGTTCGAGTCCTCTCCTCGGCAAATGTGTCTTTTAGTCTATATTCTGAAGCCTGACCCCGGTTGGATTATTTTGCGTGTTGAGTACAGCTGGGTCCCGCTGTCAAGCAGCGGGATGACGATCTTGGGCAGGATGACTGTCTTGGGCGGGTTGGTGATCTGAGGCGGGATGACTATTTTGGAGTGCCGAAACAGCCTGCTTTTGCTTAACCGTTAAGCCACCTGGAACATGCAAAGTTGTTGTTGGGAATGCACATTCAGCGCCGTGTTGATCGATAATGTTAATAATTTTTAAGAATACATCTTGCTGTACTGCTTGGAACTTGATCCAATTTGTGGTTTTCGTAAAAGTATAAACCATAAAATTTAGTGACGACGCCCCAAATTCAACAAGGTTCACAATCAAAGTTTGATGGGGATCGATTTCAGGATGTTTTTTCAACATGCTTTTCACATCTTCAATAATCACATCAATTTTAAGCGCGTCATCATAGCGTAGACCAATATTGGTTTTAATACGTCGATTCGACATGCGAGAAGGATTTTCAACAGAGATGATTGAAAAAATATTATTAGGTATAAACAGTGGGCGTTTATCGAAAGTACGAATGCGTGTGAGGCGCCAACCGATATGTTCAACAGTACCTTCAATATTGCGATCAGGCGATCGGATCCAATCCCCCACTTTGAACGGTCGGTCGAGATAAATCATCAAACCACCGAAAAAATTCGCCAATAAATCTTTAGCGGCAAAAGCGATACCCGCACCACCGATACCACCAAAAGCGATCAGCGCCGAGGTATCAATATTCAGAATTTGCATCCCCGTCAATCCAAACGTAATCATAATCGCTGCCACCAATAATTGACAAATGGCATGCAGCGCTGTCTGGTCGATATGTTTATGCTTGTCTTTATTCGCCGTTAAGTTTTTTTCGGCTAGTCGAATAAAACGTGTCGATGCCCAAACGATCGCAATTAATACCGACATTTTAGCGGTCGGTTCGATGGATTTGTACAAAAATAAATTTGCACTAAAGCCACTCGAACGCCAAGCCAGTGATGCTGCGCCCGCGATACCTAACGCCCAGATCACCAGGCCCAAAGGTCGACGTAAAGCTTGAATAAGAATGTGATCCCAAAACGTACGTGTCTTAATTAACTTCGCATACAAGCGCTTAAACACCATGCTTTGAACGTTATGTGCAACTAAGGTTAGTAATACAATCGCAAATATCTTCACGACCCAGAAATGTATAAACCAGTTAAATGACATAATGTTCTCGCTTTTAGAAACAGTAATCGTAATTGAATGGTTAATATAGTAACAGATTTGACTGGTAAATCATAGACCAATTATTATTTTGAGTTTTAAGGGGTCTGCCCTAAGAGCTGACCCCATCATCGATATAGATAACTCAAAAATCATCAAGTGGATGGCGTTTAACAATCGTATGATCACGATCCGGACCCGTTGAAATAATATCAATCGGGATCCCTAAGTGCTGCTCAATATAGTCAATGTAATTTTTTGCATTCGGGGGTAACGCGTCGTAGTCACTGAGCCCCAGCGTTGGTGACTGCCAACCCGGCAGTGTTTCATAGACAGGCTTGATTGAATCAAACTCAGTCGCATCAATTGGGAAATGATCAATAACTTGCCCCTGGTATTCGTAAGCCGTACAGACTTTAATTTCTGCGAGCTCATCTAATACATCCAACTTCGTTAAACCGATGCCGGTAATACTATTAATTTGAATCGCACGTTTTAATAGCACGGCATCAAACCAACCTGTCCGACGTGGACGCCCGGTTGTTGAACCAAACTCGTTACCTTTTTTAGCAAGATATTGACCGACATCGTCAAATAATTCAGATGGAAATGGACCTGAGCCCACTCGAGTGGTATACGCTTTCGTAATACCTAACACATAATCCAAATTCAACGGCCCGACACCACTACCCGTTGACGCATTTCCCACCGCCGTATTGGACGAGGTCACAAACGGGTACGTACCGTGGTCGATATCTAAAAACACGCCCTGCGCACCTTCAAACAATAGTTTTTCACCGCGTTGAATATGCTGTTGTAATTCTGCAGCCACATCGGTGACCAAAGGCTTAATACGCTCACCTAATTGCAAAGCTTGATCACTCACTTGATTCGGATCAAATGTTTCAGTCTTATAATATTCACGTAATACAAAATTATGGTAATCCAAAACCCCTTTAACTTTGTCGGCGAATGTCGTTTCATCAAATAAGTCTGAAATTTTAATTGCGCGTCTTGCCACTTTATCTTCATAAGCCGGACCAATACCGCGTCCAGTCGTACCAAGCGCATCGCTTCCCCGCGCTTTTTCGCGCGCCTGATCCAAAGCGTAGTGATACGGCATAATCAAGGGACAACCGTAACTGATTTTTAAATTATCTCTAATCGCCGTGCCTTGCTTTTCAAGCACATCGAATTCTTTAATAAAAGCATCCGGTGCTAATACCACACCGTTGCCGATATAACACCGCAAGTTGTCGCGCAAAATACCTGAAGGGATTAAATGTAAAACGGTTTTTTCACCATTAATCACCAACGTATGCCCAGCATTATGACCGCCTTGAAAACGCACCACTGCACTGGCTTTATCTGTTAATAAATCAACAAATTTACCCTTACCTTCGTCACCCCATTGGGTACCCACGATCACAACATTCTTAGCCATAATTAATTCCAGCACTCACATTAAGTGTTAACTTTGTTCTTACCATTTGAACTATTAAAGTATTTAAAGAACTGACTATCAGGTTTTAAAACTAAAACATCTTGACGGTCTTTAAAGACATCTTTGTATGCATTCAAACTACGATACAACGCAAAAAATTCTGGATTCTTTTTGAAAGCATCGGCATAAATTTTTGCCGCCAGCGCATCGCCCTCACCCCGTATTTTTTTTGCATCGCTATTCGCTTGTGCTAACGTAACGGTCACATTCGCATCCGCTTTCGCTTGAATCGCTTCAGCCACGGCTTTACCATCAGCACGATGCTGTGTTGCCACGCGTTCACGCTCCGCTCGCATCCGATCATAAACAGCATTACTGACCTCTGCTGGCAAGTCGATACTTTTAATACGCACATCAACAACACGTATACCCAGACTTCGTGCGCTGTCGTCAGCTTGCTTGAGTAAAATTGCCATGATATCAGTACGCTCACCCGAGACAACTTCACT
>DAOUQR010000042.1 GCA_030625525.1 Pseudomonadota bacterium
GTTTTATTTTGGCGATGGTCGATTATTACGAACGCACACATCACCCGTGCAAATCCGCTCAATGGAAAACCGCAAGCCGCCTTTTCGATTGATAGCCCCCGGACGTGTGTATCGTTGCGACTCTGACGTGACTCACACGCCGATGTTTAATCAAGTCGAAGGCTTATATATTACTGAAAAAACAACGTTAGCGGAGCTTAAAGGCGTGTTACACAGCTTTTTTAAATTTTATTTTGAAAAAGAATTGGAATTACGTTTTCGCCCCTCTTATTTTCCCTTCACCGAACCGTCGGCTGAAGTTGATATTCAATGCACGCAATGTGATGGCAAAGGTTGTCGTGTGTGCAGCGACAGCGGTTGGTTAGAAGTCCTCGGTTGCGGCATGGTCCATCCCAATGTCTTAAAGGCCGGCAATATCGATCCAGAGCAATACACTGGCTGGGCCTTTGGTATGGGTATCGATCGACTCGCTATGTTGCGCTACGGCATCAAAGATTTACGCATGTTATTTGAAAATGACACGCGCTTACTCGAACAGTTTTAGGAAACGCTTATGAAATTTAGTGAACGCTGGTTGCGTGAATGGGTTAATCCGGATTGCACGAGTGAAACCTTGGCCCAGCAATTAACCATGGCTGGTTTGGAAGTTGATTCTGTGACACCGGTTGCCGATGAATTCAGTGGTGTCATGGTGGGCCATATCAAACACTGTGAACGTCATCCGGATGCCGATAAACTACAGATCTGTGAAGTCGATATCGGTGAAAAGACACCGATTCAAATTGTCACCGCGGCAACCAATGTGGCTCAAGGTGTTAAAGTGGCTGTTGCAACCATCGGAGCCAAATTACCCGGTGGCCTCAATATCAAAAAAGCGAAATTACGCGGCGTTCAGTCGGATGGCATGTTCACTGGCGCGGATAATTTAGGTCTAGGTGAAAGTGAGGGTGGGGTGCTTTTATTTCCAGACGATGCACCCATCGGACAAAGCTTGCAGGAATACCTCCAACTTGACGACCAATCCATCGATATTGATTTAACCCCAAACCGTGGCGATTGCTTAAGCATTGCAGGCCTTGCTCGCGAAGTCGGTGTGTTATTTCGTGAAAATGTAACCGCGATCGAGATAAAACCGATTGAGGCGAGTATTTCAGAGACTAAAACAGTGACTCTGGATGCGCCACAAGCCTGTCCGCAGTACGTTGGACGAGTGATCAAAGGGATTAATGCAAAGGCGCAAACACCCATGTGGATGCAAGAAAAATTGCGCCGCAGCGGTATTCGTGCGATTCATCCTGTGGTTGATGTCACTAATTACGTGATGTTTGAATTAGGCCAACCCATGCACGCCTTTGATTATCAAAAATTGCAAGGCGATATCACAGTACGGTTTGCTATCAAGAGTGAAAAATTAATCTTACTCGGCGGGCGTGAAGTGGATATTCACCCTGAGACGCTAGTCATTGCCGATGAAAAACAAGCCATTGCGCTGGCGGGTGTTATGGGTGGTGAAAGCACGGCCGTTGATGATCAGAGCGATACGATTTTTCTTGAAAGTGCCTTTTTTGCGCCGCCCGTCATTGCAGGGCAAGCGCGTCGTTATGGTTTAAGCACCGATTCTTCTCATCGTTATGAAAGAGGGGTCGATCATGGCTTGCAGACTAAAGCGATTCATCGTGCGACTGAATTATTATTAGAAATTGTCGGCGGCCAAGCGGGCCCTATTATCGAAGTCAGTCAAGAAGAGCACTTGCCTAAATCGAGCATGGTACACATGCGTCCGAAGAAAGTGACGGATCTGCTAGGGATTGATATTCCCGAAGACGACATGCTGGAAATTTTGCAGCGTCTAGGTATGACGATTTATACCCAAGGTGATGCGTGGGAAGCGCAAGTGCCAACGTTTCGATTTGATATTGCCCTTGAAGTTGATTTAATTGAAGAGATAGGCCGGATCGCCGGTTACCATTTATTGCCTTATGCTGACATGTCAGGTTTGATGCAGAGCCATCCACAGCCAGAATCACGTGTGGATCGTTTTCGTTACGCCGATCTATTAATCGATCGGGGCTATCACGAAGTGATCAGCTATAGTTTTGTTGACCCAGCGATTCAGCACGTTTTATTTCCTGGTGCGCCGGCCTTAGATTTGAGTAACCCCATTTCACCTGAACTGAGTCAAATGCGCTTAAGCTTATGGCCTGGTTTGCTGCATACATTACGAACGAATCAGCATCATCAACAGCTTCATGGGCGCTTTTTTGAAATCGGTATGACCTTTGTACCAGAAGCAGATGAGCTTAAACAGCAAGTCATGTTGAGTGGATTAATTTCTGGAAAATGCCATACACATACTTGGAATCAAGCTGAGCGCAAAGTTGACTATTTTGATTTAAAGGGTGATGTTGAAGTCTTATTATCGTTGACCGATGCGGATTTTAATTTTATTCCGGCTGAGCATTCTTGCTTACATCCAGGCCAATCTGCCCAGATCCAGCGAGCAGGGGAAGTTATTGGTTGGATGGGGGCCTTGCATCCGAGTTTGTACGATAAACTGGGGGTGAGTGGTCCGATTTTTATTTTTGAATTAAATTTAGCCGCGATCACACCGGCAGAGCTGCCGCATTTTCAATCCTTTTCAAGTTATCCAGCGGTGCATCGTGACTTGGCCCTTGTAATGAAAAAAGAAGTTCATGCCGAGCAAGTCCTTAATTTTATTAAAGATCAGCATGAATCACATTTGCGTAAAGTCGAGCTTTTTGATGTGTATGAAGGCGAAGGGATCCCGGAAGGTCACAAGAGCATAGCGATTAGCTTACTTCTTCAACATGAAAATCGCACCCTCACAGAAGAGGAAATTTCTGAATTTGTTGCTACACTCTTAGACGCACTTGATAAAAAGTATCAAGTCAAACTAAGGGAATAAGCCGATGACAGCATTAACCAAGGCCGATATGGCTGAACATTTATTTGATGTACTCGGGCTCAACAAGCGTGAAGCGCGTGATTTAGTGGATAAATTTTTTGAACAAGTCCGCTGTGCTTTAGAATCAGGGCATCATGTTAAGCTCTCTGGATTTGGCAATTTTTGTCTCCGTGATAAAAATGCCAGACCGGGTCGTAATCCTAAAACAGGCGAAGCGATCCCAATCACCGCAAGACGGGTCGTGACATTCCGCCCTGGCCAAAAACTTAGAACACATGTAGAAAATTATGTCGGATCTCAAACCTACCAAGAAGATCAAAAAACCGGCGAAGCATAGTAACGCATTGCCGGCGATCCCAGAAAAACGCTATTTCACCATTGGCGAAGTGAGCCATTTGTGCGATACCAAGCCGCATGTGCTGCGTTATTGGGAACAAGAATTTTCACAATTAAAACCGAATAAACGTGCCGGCAATCGTCGCTATTACCGTTATGAAGATGTGCTATTAGTGCGGCGTATACGTGAGTTGTTATATGATAAGGGTTTTACTATCCAAGGTGCACGAGCGCAACTGCGTTCCGGCCCCAAGACACCAGCAATAACGCGTAAAGATGTTATTCAAGAATTACAGGCCATTTTGAAAGACTTCGCTTAATAATAGCTGTAAATCCCAACATAATGACTTAGGTCAGGCCTAAGGCCATAAGTCTGGCGAAGGGTGTAACCACTCATTCGCCACGTCATTCCGCCAAAGATCGTCATTTCGCGGCGGGACCGCGGGATCCAAAGCTTTTTTGACTTTAGAGATCTCAAACCAGCGGTGCTAAGTTATATTCTGCATTTAATTTTGTCTCTAAATAATCATGCATAATGCTTTTAACTTCGCGTGATGTGATAGCTTCATCATTGAATTGTGTGACTTCAGTTCCGAAGTCTTCAGCTTCATGTTTCGTTGTGATGAAATCAATGCAGATATAGGCATCATCGAGGTGTTGTTTCATTATCCGGCGAGCAGGTTTTACTAATTTGTATCGAAGCGAGCGCTCGGTTTTGTCGATGTAGCGGATTAATCTATCCAGTGTTTTGGTGAGTCCTTCGTTCTCTTTAATGTCACGGTTTGCAATTTGGAGCTTGATCTCTGCTAACAATGGATCACTTTTTACTGTGTAGAGAAACGTACGCTCAGCTCTTTTTGTTTTGACGGTGCTTTTATCTATGTCTAAAAGATCAATTAAAATTGTTTCAATGTTTAAAACAATATGACTTTTTCGATTTCTAATTCGTGAATAAATTTGAAATAAAGCAGTGATCATTTCGTCATTGGTCTTGCAATTTTTTAATTTTGAAGCCAGTCGAGTGTAGCTGACTTTGCGTGAGTTTTTCATGAAAGAACTATTGTGGGCATACTTATCGAGGGTATTAAGAGCGTTAAGGAGTTGATCAGATTTAATCTCTTGCTTATCTTTGATCATATCGTCAATTGCAATGACGACATCAGCAAAATCCGGCTCAGCGTCAAGGATTTCATAAGTCGACTTCTCCGCATCAGGAACTATTTTTACAACTTTAACAGCATCTGGCATCCAAATACCAAAATTGTTTTTCTTCCAAGCAACCGCACGTTTGTTTTCTTCTTCAGTGTTTTCGATTGAGTAAGGCGTGCCATCAATAAATCGAATTTTGTTTTCTAATTTTATGGGAAGCTTACCTCGCTTGTCTTTATATTCTTTTTCAGTTGGAAATTCTTTAGTGAGCGGATGATACTGGTTAAGAAGTTTGTTCGCTAGATAATGGTCCGTTGGCGTAATCGTTTCCTTAATAAATGCGCGAGTGGGGTTTGTAGTGGCGGTTACCTGTTCAACGCAGTCTTGAATAATCTTTCGTAAGTCATTCGTTATGTACTGGACAAGGTTAAGGTTCTTATTATTATCCTGATTAATCGTCACCGTTGTTAGTAGTTGGTCGCGGCGT
Organism: Pseudomonadota bacterium; assembly: GCA_030625525.1. Taxonomy (GTDB): domain Bacteria; phylum Pseudomonadota; class Gammaproteobacteria; order DAOUQR01; family DAOUQR01; genus DAOUQR01. Next base: position 4,899 of record DAOUQR010000042.1, read on the forward strand.
GCGGCATTATCCAGTGGTATGAGGCGAATATTTACGCCGCCGTCTGTGTATTCACTAGAGGCCTCAGCAATATAGGCCGGCCATTGGTTTGTATTTGTTCCATGTTCGATGATATTTTTAATTTTTGATTGGAGGTTTTCTTTATCACCTTGGAAACCATCAAGTCGATTGTCAGCAAGTAGAATAAAATTTTCTTTGCTTGGATTTAATTCTGTTGTACGAATGCTTCCGCCATGAAATACGCTCTTTTTTTCTTCAACCAACGCTGCTTTTGAAAGATCTGTGATCTTTGCGTGATGAATGCGCCGAGCGATTTGGTAACTGATATGCGGATTGCTACCGTAAGTAAATACAACACAATGTTGCTTATACGTCATTGTCACTGTTAAATTTGTTGCGTTTCTCTCTTCTAGTAGTTTCCCTTCATTATCACATATCTTCTCTTCGAGGTTTCCAATGAAGCTTTGCATTAACGTCGTTAGATTTTGTTTTGATAAAGTTGTCTTTACAACTTGTGTGTCCAATAATAAGTGATGATTTTTGTCTGATTCATGAGTGTAGCTTGCCCATGCATTGTTACCATCGATTAAGGCGGTGGCAAGAGTTGGCTTCTTGAGTTTTATTATTGAGTGTATCTTACTATTTTTATGGGAACGGCGATGGTGGTCAATCTGATCAAATAATTTGTTTTCCAAGGTCGGTTCCATTTCGCCGATAGCCGTTAATCTTTCATGGATTTTTTGTACGGGGCCGCCATCTTCTTTCATCTTTTTAATTTCGTTTTGGGTATAGTGTACTTGTGTATCTGGTGCGTCTTCGCGTGCTTGTCTTTTTTTGGAACGGAATAGTTTTTTGAAAATAGTTAAGATATCGCCTAAGGTAAAGGGCCATTGATTGCGGGTGATCGCTGTAATGAGGGCCGCTTTTTGTTGTTTAGAGCTCTTGTTTAGGTCAGCGAAGCTACTTATGTCGTTTTGACCGTGGGATTTGTTCTTATTGATGAGTTTAAGCACTTTGGTTTTGTTAAGACGTATCGCTTGGTTTGTTTTAGATCGTGCAAACCAATGATTCTCGTGTTTGTAAATAACAATTTTTTGCTCTTCAATGGGGTCTGCATATTCACCATCATGAAAATCAAGTGGTGTTCTTTTTATAATAATGTTTTGTACCAGCTCTTTTAATTCATCACTTGCGACCATACTAATTTTGTCGCTACGTTGGATCTTAGGCCATTCGTTTCGAATAATTGCTGTTTTAAGCGCAAGCTGTTGTGACTTGTTCAAAGATATCGCGTTATTTTTATCTGCTTCAAGATCTTCATATGAATTGATCTCTAAGACTGTTCGTAACTGAGTTGGGTTAATGACGCGAGACCTGACATCTCCATTTTTTAAATAATGAATATAGAAAAATTGTTCAGCCACTTGGTATACAAAAATCTTGGGGGCTTCAGACTTCTTGATTTGATCAATAATCATATTACTGTTGGGGTACTCTTGAGCGTGAAACATTGTCAGCTCAGCTCGTTCCTCGTGGGTGCGTTTTGGTACGGTGTCCCATCTGCCGATATGCGTATAGACTGCATCATCTGCACTACTATCGTTACCGTTCTTATCTTTACCGGTAAATAAATTAATAAAACCACCAGGCGTTTTAACCAATTTGAGTTGCTCTGCAAAACGTTCGAGTTTCACGCGGATGTCTTCACAACTTTTTTGCCAATAAACGAGGTCATCACTTTCCTCACATGGGTTCTTGCCTAAATATTCGCTTAAAATACCTTCGGCATCCTTTGCTTTCTCTTCATCGTAATATAAACCGGGAGTAAGCACCTTGATATAGGAGTTTAAATAGACGTAGATATCAACCGCACTAAAAATCATGGCATTAACGGCTTGTTTTACACAATAACCAACGTCTTCACCGCCCCAGGCAGCATCCATACGATTGATGTACTGACTCATATGATTTTTAAATTCGTAACTTTTTCCGAAGGCTAGTTTGAATTGAGCCCATGCAGAATGATCAATGGAGCGCGCTTTGTCATACCAGCAAGCTAACTTTTCTAGGAGAAAGTCGGATTTCTCTGCCAATAACTTATCCATAGAAGGTATTGCTTTACGTACTTTTTTCAGGTCGATAGTTTCTGATTTGTTACCGGGGAGAACGATTCTAATGGCTGTTAATTTGTTTTCATTTTGAGTGTAGATGAACGTATAGGGTTCAATGTCGGATATATCGAGCTCGTCTAACCCGTCTTCTGTTTTTTGAAGTGTGTATTGTTCTGATAATTTTTTTGTTGCAGCTGTTGCCAAATGATATTTTAATAACGGCTCTATCTTTTTGCGATCAAGACCAAAAACAGTCTCGTTCAGTCTATAATATAGACCTGTCAGAAATTTGCCGTTGTTCGGGCCGTAAGTTCCCATACTCGCTCCATTGCGTATGGTTGAGTGTGAAATAGAAACGGTCTGATTTTCGCCAATTGGTGATTCTTTATCAACTAAGGCGGCATGAACATTCGGTGAGTTTGATAAACCGGCGGTAATGTTCGTGACTAGTTGTGGTTTGAGCGGAGCTTTTACTTCCTGCGGTGAGACATAAGCAAACGCTTTATGAAATTTAGGTTGTTTATAGCGAGCACGCAGATTACACATGAATAAATCACCAACTTGTGATAACATGTCGTAAATACATTTAGGATTTTTAAAACATTCTTCTTTCAAATAATCAGGTATCATAACATCACCAAACTCATGTTGGATCTTATAGAACCAAAATCCTTTATTGTTGCAAATTTTGTCAAACAATTCTTTATTGGTTAAACATAGATTAG
>DAOUQR010000150.1 GCA_030625525.1 Pseudomonadota bacterium
AATGATACGTTGTCCGCCAAAATGTGTATTGAGCACAACAAAGTTGTGTGGATCTGTTTGGAGTTCTCCGATGATCGCGGCTTCTTGGCCTTTTGGATGTGCGTGCATCGCGTTTAAACACGCTTCTGCTTGATTTGGAGGGCAGATGGCTAGGAGCTTGCCCTCGTTCGCTATATAAAGCGGATCTAATCCAAGTAATTCGCAAGCACCCAGTACGGTTTGCTTGATAGGAAGCGCATTTTCGTTAATTACGATGCCTGTTTTTGATTGGCTTGCCCATTCATTTAAAGTGGTGGCTACACCGCCGCGAGTGGGATCGCGTAGGCAACAAAGATCCGGCGCGGCTTTTAATAAGACTTGAACCAAATCATTTAGCGACTGGGTATCAGATTGCAAATCCGTTTTGAAGCTTAAGCCTTCACGTTGTGATAACACGGCTATACCGTGATCGCCGAGAGTTCCAGATAATAAAACCACGTCACCGGCTTGGGCACGTTTACCGGATAACTCATAACGCGGATCTGCGACGCCAATCCCTGTGACGGTGATATACATGCCATCAGCATTACCATGTTCAACGACTTTGGTGTCGCCCGTGACAATGCTTGCTCCCGCATCATTAGTCGCTTCTGACATCGATTTCACAACTCTCTGCAAATCTTTTAATGCGAGACCTTCTTCCAAAACAAAACTCACCGCGAGTGCATTTGGAATCGCACCTTGCATCGCGAGATCATTAATCGTACCGTGAATAGACAAGCAGCCAATATCACCCCCCGGAAAAAAGAGTGGATTAACCACATGCGCATCATTGGTCATCACCACCCGGCCAGCAGGTAAATTTAAGGTCGCAGCATCTTGTTGTTGTGATAATTCTTCGTTATCAAAATACGGTAAAAATAACTCTTGAATTAATTGCTGCGTTGCACGGCCTCCCGCACCATGTACCAATTCAATTCGTCCAGATTTAATATTGAGTTTAGGCATGATTTAATCTTCCATAAGCATAATAAGCTGCACAAGCGCCTTCTGATGAGACCATACAGGCTCCCAAGGGATTTTCAGGTGTGCAAACCGTGGAAAAGACTTTGCAATCTCTTGGATTTTTTAAACCACGTAAGATTTCGCCACAGGCACAGGCTTTATGTTCTTGTCCCGTTGATTCTATTAATTGAAATTGTTTTTCTGCATCAAACGCTACGTAGTTTGGATGGATCGCTAATGCGCTTTGAGGAATATCTCCCAAGCCTCGCCATTCAAAATGTTCTCTGATCGTAAACATCTCGGCCGTTAATTGTTGGCTTAGTTGATTGCCGGTTTGATCCACCGCGCGTGTGTATTGATTAATGACTTGATGTGTTTTGTTATTTAATTGTTGGATGAGTAACAAAATTGAATGTAATAAATCGAGTGGTTCAAAACCTGAAATGACGATCGGTTTTTTAAAGCGTTCTCCGATGCTTTCATAAGCTTGGCTACCGATAATAACGCTGACATGCGCCGGGCCGATAAAACCATCAATTTTAGGTGCGGGTGTTTGAGTCATTAAACACGTTAAGGCAGCAGGCGTCAGAACGTGATTGCAGAATACAAAAAAATTCTTCAGCTTTAATTTTTTAGCTTTAATAATTGCGGCTGCCGTTGGCGGCGTTGTGGTTTCAAATCCAATCGCGAAAAAAATTATTTTTTTATTTGGATGAGCTTTCGCTAATTCAAGTGCGTCATCAATCGAATACATCATTCGCACATCAGCGCCTTGTGCTTTGGCTTTCAATAATGAATGTTGCTTGGAACCGGGCACTCGTAGCATGTCGCCATAACTACAAAAAATAACGTCGGGTTGATTGGCAAGTGAAATGGCTTGATCAATTCGTTTAATCGGCAACACACACACAGGACACCCTGGTCCGTGAATTAACTCTATACTGTCAGGCAATAACGAGGGTATTCCATAACGGTGAATAGCGTGGGTGTGCCCGCCACAAAATTCCATGAGCCTATAAGAGTGTTCTGGTTGAGTAAGCGCTTTAATTTGTTGAATTAAACCTCTGGCTAATTCACCGTCTCTAAATTCATCGATGTATTTCATAAGATACTCATTTCTCGCATGACGGCCAGTGTTTTTTCAGCCTCCACACTGTCTAATTTAGCTAACGCATAACCAACATGAACAATCACATAATCACCGACATCAATATCTGCAACAAACGCTAAGTTAATTGTTTTTTCAATACCGCCGAGTTGAACGACTGCTTGTTCATCATTGAGTATCTGGATAACTTGGGTCGGAATGGCTAGGCACATTGTTGATCCTCACAACTCAGTTTATAAATAATCTCGATTATATCTTTCTAAAGTAGCAGCAATGACCGGGTCAATAATTCGAAAACAACTGTCTGGTATACGCTCAATCATATCATCCTGCTCCAATAATGAAAGCGACTGAATAATGGCGGAACTCGTCAAATTAAATTTTTGCTGGAACTTTTTACCACTTAACTCACGATTATCGCCAATAGCAATCGTCGTAAGTAATTTTATTTGGCTAACACTCCGATTTTTCAACAAGTAACGCGTGTCTTTTAATTTCAAATCAATATAAGCATCCCAAACAGTATCCACATCGGTTTGTATTGGCATTCGATTATTGAACTGAGCATGATCCCATACCTGTTTACTCAGTAAATACACGGTTTTAGGATGACACTGACTTATTTCAATAATTCGAGTTGATACCTGACTATCTAACGGCTTGTTCCATGTTTGCATTGCAACATAGTCAAAATACTCTCGGTACAAATCTGGCGAAATGCGTTCAAGTTTAAGTTGCTCACATAAATCATATAAAGGACGCACATTATCACTAAACATGTGCGCCAGCATGTGTCGATTACTACCCGAAAAAATCAACACTAAATATTTAGATTCTTGAGCAAAATGCCGTATCGCTCCTTCAATTGTGATGTTGTGTTCAACTTTTGCAATTTCTTGAGCTTCATCAATAAATAGTAGAGCGATTTGTTTTTTCTTGCTTAAAATGTGTTCGGTTGAGCGAAGCGCATCTAAAATATTTTGCGCAACATCATCGTTTGATTCTGGACTAAATTCTAAAGACAAGCCTTTGATGCCAACACTCCAATGCTTATTCGTCGTTCGAAAATACTCGGCTAGAACGGTTAACCATTTCTCAGGTTTTTTTGCGACTTGATTAATCAGCTGACGACAACCTGTTAAGATTTTGCCTTGGATAGACTCTGTTGTTGCCGCGAGGAAAAGATCAATATCCGTGGCTGGGCATTTGAGCTCGTAGATAACATTTTTAACCAAACTGGTTTTTCCATACTTTCGAGGTGACAGCAATAGCGTATGTCGTGCAGCTTGAATGTTGCGAATAAGTTTAGCCTGATCTTGTTCTCGCCCTAAAAAGGCTCGACCAATAGCAAGGCCTAGTGGAAAAAAATTATCGTAATCCATTGTTAATCCTGTCATTGTCGATGTAAGCAAATGCTAACATAGCAATCGCTAACTTAGCAACTCCTAACTTAGCAACTCCTAACTTAGCAATCGCTAACTTAGCGACTCCTAAGTTAGCGATTGCTAAGTTGACTAGATTTAATACGCCCACCAGCCCAGACCTGCCCTAAACTGATGCCTGCATCGTTGGGTGGTATTACTGAAGAGCGATGGACGTGCCAATGACTCGTCGTTAATCGTTCTGTCAGCGACTCGCTCAAGATCCGATTGATAAAGCAGCCACCACTTAAGATAACTTGATTCAGGTTTAACTGCTGTCCCCAGTGAATAAGCCAGGCTTCCAATGCTTGGGTAAAACCGCTATGAAATAACGTTGATCCCGATCTGGGATCGCAGTCTTTAAGTCGCTGAACCAGCGGCCAGCAATTTAAATTACCGGCATCAATTGACCAACATTCTTCAACTGAAATTAATTCATCACAACAACTTTCTAACAACATGGCCGCCTGCCCTTCGTATTGATTGCTTTGACATATCCCCAACACAGCAGCTGCAGCATCAAACAAACGCCCAGCGCTACTAGTGTTAGTAAAAGCAAATCCTTGCTTGTAAAAATCAATCAGTGCAGTCGCTTCTGGAAATCGTTGTTGAATAAAATCAGCTTCATCTAACGCGTTAAACACACTAAC
>DAOUQR010000265.1 GCA_030625525.1 Pseudomonadota bacterium
AAGTAATTATCGATAACACGGTATTGACTCGTTTGTTTCGTTTGTTCAGCCGTTTTTATGTTCCAACTGTAAAAACGATCAATAAAGCCATCTTCGGATAATTCTTCCAATGCGTCACTGAGATCACCGCCTTTTTTACGATTTAATGCGGCGGCAATTTCGTCGATATTTTTGTTCCCATCAACCAGTGTTTTGATAATTGTTTTATAATGTTCATCACGTCTAGCAAATAAATCTTTAAATAAATCGTCAAACTCATTAAATAACAAACCTTCTGGCTGATAGCATAAACGCTGAATATTCTCTTCAGCGGTTTGTTTCGGTTGGATCTCTTCTAGGTAGCGAGGTATGCCCCCAGTCACTGCCAGTATTTTAAGTTTTTCGTAAGCTGATATTTTATCTTTCAACGATCCCCAAAATTCATTACATTGATGTAATGATAATTCATCTAATTTACTTCGGTATGATATTCGGCCATAAAAACCTGTGCTGCCAAGAATATTGCGTTTTATCCAGGCAGAATTTGAGCCGGATATGATGAGTATCAAATCATTATTTTTTTTGAATTGTTTGTCCCACGCGTTTTTCAGTTTTGGCAAACAGGTTGAATCGTCCATGCACATCCATGTTATTTCATCTAAAACCAGCAGAGTCGATCCATCTTGGCAATGCCTGGCTAGCTGGGTAAACAGGTCTCCCCAATCATCACTGGCCACGCATGGGATTTGTTGCTCAAGCATTTGACGGACGAAGTCTTTGCGTTGGTCAATTTGAGTGATCCCTTCTTCGGGGGCCAGTCCTGAGAAATAGTATTTTTTATCGAATAAGTTGCCAAATTCTTCAGATAAACGAGTTTTACCAATGCGCCGTCTTCCACGAAGCACCGCTAAAGAAGCGCCTCTATTACTGCGTAACTGCTTCAAACTACGTAATTGGCGTTTTCTACCGATAAATTTGCTCATGGCCGTTTCTCCGCTCTATAAGATCCGTCATACTTCAAGCTGTGAGACTTTGAGTCTCGTCCTGTGAAGTACAATAAGTCTATTTAGTTTAGCGGATCACGGGCTCTGTTTCCACACTAATTCCGGAAAGTCTCGAATTCGTGTGGAAAAATAACGGGGATTTCCCACACTAATTCCATAAAACCTCGAATTAGTGTAGAAAGTTAAAGCTAGATCTATCCTAAACGCTCGATAATCGTTGCCACTCCCATGCCTCCGCCCGCACAAAGTGTAATGAGGCCATAGCGTGCTTGGCGTCGTTCGAGTTCATCCAGACAGGTGCCGAGTAACATTGCGCCGGTTGCTCCGACAGGATGCCCCAAGGCAATGGCTCCGCCGTTGACGTTTATTTTTTCATGCGACACACCGGTTTCTTGCATGAAATGTAATACGACAGATGAGAACGCTTCGTTAACTTCGAATAAATCAATGTCATCTATATTTAAGTTAGCCTGTTTCAAGACTTTATAAGTTGCAGGTGCCGGGCCAATCAACATGATGGTTGGATCGGTGCTGATTAATGTGGTTGCCAAAATACGTGCGCGGGGGGTTAAATTAAATCGTTTAGCGAAGGCCTCACTGCCGATAAGAACCGCTGCTGCGCCATCGACAATGCCCGATGAATTCGCAGGTGTGTGGACATGATTAATTTGATCAATCTCGGTGTAACGTTGCATGGCTAATTCATCAAAACCCATCTCACCTAATTTTTTAAAAGAGGGTTTTAATGCCGCAAGACCTTCCATACTGCTATCTGCGCGTGGATGTTCATCTTGCGCTAAAAGGATCTCGCCCTCATTATTTTTGACTGGGATAATTGAACGCTCAAACGAGCCTTGATTGATAGCAAGAGCGGCACGCTTTTGTGATCCCAACGCAAATGCATCCACTTGTTCACGGGTGAAATTATCTAGGGTTGCAATCAAATCAGCACTGATCCCTTGAGGAACCGCTTTCACTTTGAGTTGCAACTCACGGTCTGAAAATAAAGGACCTAAACTCACATCAATCGGAATACGCGACATCATTTCAACCCCACCGGCGACGATACAATCAGTCGAACCAGATTTGATATGCATCGCGGCCATGTTGACGGCTTCTAAACCCGAAGCGCAGAACGTATTGATCTGCACACCAGGCACGCTGTCTGGCCAATCCGCATCAAGGCATGCGACTTTGGCTATATCACCGCCTTGTTCTTCAACCGGATTAACACAACCCATAATAACTTTATCAACGGCCTGGGTATCAAACGCTTGGCGCAACGGTAATTCACGGAGTAAATCACCGAGTAGGCGATAAGGCTTAACCGAATGCAAAGCCCCCGATTTCTTTCCTCGCCCCCGCGGCGTACGAATTGCATCAAAAATAAAAGCATCCATGGCACAGTCCTTTATTAAAAGTAATCCCTTCAGTGTAGCGGCAAACGAATAAGGATCAAGTTCTTGAGAATTGCTGTAGAGTTAAGATGCCAGTTGCCCCACTCTGCTTAAGCCCTTATAATTCTAGCCCGATTTTCAATAGGTTTAATCCCCATGGCTAAGAGAACAGCGATCACTCCAACACGTGAGCAAAATTACCCTGAATGGTATCAGCAAGTTATCAAGGCGGCTGATATGGCTGAAACAACCAGTGTGCGGGGTTGCATGGTTATTAAGCCTTGGGGTTATGGCATTTGGGAAAA
>DAOUQR010000259.1 GCA_030625525.1 Pseudomonadota bacterium
CCAGCTTATTCATTTCGTCTTGAACAAGACGTAACGCGGCGACTGATAAATTATCCACTTGTACTCGTGCCGCAATGTCATTCACACACTCTTTCGTCACACAAACTTTATCAATACTGAGCTTTAATAAAGAGCTCAATAAAGCTTTGTTTTGTTGAGCCTTTGAAACAATACCGAGATTAGCCAGTGAAAATATCGGCTGGTCTTTTGCATTCACCTGAATATTTTTCAAAGTCATATTCATGTGGCCACCGGCACCGTCTTGTTTATTCCCTGCAGTCATTACAAAGCTATCGAGTTTAAGGGCCTTGTTTTTAGCCTTGAATCGGATATACGGAACGCTCATATCAAGATTAATCTTTTGATTTAAATTCAAATCAAAATAATCATGATTTTCTTTGAGCTTTGGCCAACTGGCATCAAAATCTAAATTCGCTTCAAAATACTTTGATTTAGCATTGAGCTTATGAATTTGAACGACTGTTTTATTAGAAACAACTTCAGCCGCAATTTTTCTGAATATTTTTAGAATTTTATTTTTGTCAGGATTTTTCTGCTGAAAAAGCGGCAGAATCGTTTGAAAATGCTTCGTATTAACGTGAATGTTGTCGTATGCAAATTTTCCAAGACTAACCGTCAGTAGCGATTTATCTGGCAACGACGCTTTAAATTTACTGGCTCCAATATCATAAGAAAACGTTAGCAACCAGTTATCGCCAGCGGTTTTAACCCCACTAAAATTAAAGATTAAATCTTGTAAATCATAAAACGATTTCGCACTAATCGCCTCACCTTTAAGCTTGTGAACGTTAAATTTAAAATCAAACGTGGGCGTTTGCATAGCTTTCTTATACGCATAACTCACATCAAAATTAGTCTTAATAAACGGAGCATCAAATTTGGCGTTATTAATTGATAACTGTGTGTCCGCCATCATCATTTTATTAAATAGCTGCCCTAATTTATCAAACGCTTTGCTCGGCTCTTTTGTATCCATTGCAGCTTTGATCAAGCTAGTTAAGTTCGCTGGAATTTTAAGATCTTTAATCGTAATAGCATCGGCACCTGCTGACATTGAAATTTTTGAGGCGTCGCCGGTATTAAATTTTTCTATCAGAGTAAGTGGTTTAATTGAAAGATTAACAATAAGATCATTCGTTTTTGTTTGCCCAACAAGCTCTGCATTTATCGCACCGATATTAGCGAGGACGGGGAATCGCTGAGGCAACGTCAGCTTGAGGTCATTTAGCTTAAGCGCCACACGAGGATTAAACACATCAATATCTGCACCATAAAGTATTTTAAACTGATGAGGTTGTATCAATTTGCTAAGCGGATTTTCTTTACCCAGCGTTACATCCAGTACACCGTTAATATCGCCATTGTAGGTAAGCTGCGCATTATTAGTGACCGTGGTTTGAGGAAGGCCTAAAGAAACATCATTACTGATAACGGCCCAGGCAAATTTAAAGCCCTGAGCAGTCTTAATAAATGGGCCATGCTTAATATCCAACTTAACCGTGGCGATCTTATTGAAAGAATCGTCTGCAGACGTCGTTCCATAAGTCAGATTTGCTGTTGATTCGGTATAATTACGCTGATAATTACTAAGCTTTAGCTGAATTTTAGCGCTATGTTGGTTAAAATTATGAACAAATTCACTCAGCTGATCTTCAACGCGATTACCTACAGCAAAGGGAAGTAATGCAACAACGACAAGAACAGTGGCAATTGCGCCCAAAAAAATAGCTAAAGACTTTTTCATTAAAATACCTCTTAAATCGATTTATATATACGTCGTGCCCTAAGCACGGGTATGGATGGATTGTAATTCTTCGAGCAACATCATACTGAGATAAAATTGAACTGTCAATTGTTGTGCAATCCTATGTTGTGGAATACTAGTTTGGCAAACAAATAGAACGTCATCCTATGGAGATGATGGCTCCCCAAAAAAACCCTGGATTTATAACGAAAATACACAAATTTAGAATGGCTTTGAGCTTGCAATCCAAGGGGTATTAGAATTATTATGCAGGTAACTTAGAAGGAGAAAAAAACAATGACAATTGCCCCCATAAACCAACAGGAACAACCTGATTCCATAAAATGGTTACTTAAACGAGATAAAACCCAGGTTAGTTTCAATCAAAACAAAATTTTACTTGCGATCAAAAAAGCAGGGGAGGCAACTGGAGAATTCGATCTCAATACCGCCCAACAATTACTTGAGACAACACTAGAACGACTAACGGCCAATGCGCAATCCCCTATCCCCATTGAAACAGTACAAGATATTGTCGAAAATGTACTTGTCGATGCCGGATATTTTCGCACCGCCCGCGCTTATATCGTTTACCGTGAACAACATACACGTTTACGAAATGACAAAACCGTTCTTATCGATGCGATTAGTTCCGTCAATGAATATCTTGATCGTGACGATTGGCGCGTCAACGCCAATGCTAACCAGGGTTATTCACTTGGAGGACTCATTCTCAATACCTCTGGAAAAATCATCGCTAATTATTGGCTAAATCATGTCCACGCAGCAGAAACCTCCGAAGCACACCGCCAAGGCGATCTCCATATCCACGATCTAGATATGCTTGCTGGTTATTGTGCAGGCTGGTCATTACGTTCTTTATTACGGGAAGGACTTAACGGTGTGCCTGGAAAAGTGTCTGCTACAGCACCCAAACATTTATCAAGCGCAATTGGACAAATGGTAAACT
>DAOUQR010000213.1 GCA_030625525.1 Pseudomonadota bacterium
GTCGGCATCTTTACACGCAGAGGGTTTTTCTTTGGCTTGTAAAATATCGCGAACCGTAATCAAACCTTTGAGTTTAAAACGATCGTCAACGACTAAGACTTTTTCAATACGGTTTTTTTGGAGTTTCGAGATCACTTCTTCGCGAGAAGCGCCCTCTTTCACCGTGACCAATTTATCTTTAGACGTCATCACATCAGCGACGGTAAGATCTAAATTCGTTTCAAAACGAATATCCCGTGCTGTTACGATCCCGACTAAATCATTTTTTTCATCAACAACCGGTACACCTGAAAATTTATGTGCACCCGTAATTGTTTGCAATTCACCGACCGTAATGGTCGATGGCACAGTGATCGGATCTTGAACCACACCACTTTCAAACTTTTTCACTTCATGCACTTGTGCGGCTTGCTGCTCGATCATCATATTTTTATGAATGATGCCGATGCCACCTTCTTGCGCTAATGCAATCGCTAAACGCGCTTCGGTCACGGTATCCATCGCAGCGGAACACAGCGGAATATTCACCGTGATCTCTCGCGTCAATTGAGAACGCAACGCGACATCACGTGGTAAAACTTCAGAATGCGCAGGAACTAATAAGACATCACCAAAGGTAAGGGCTTCAGGAATAGTAGGCTTGGTCATAGCAACAAACTCCGGGTAGCTAAAAGCCAGGAATTATACCGGATTTTCTAGGATTGTGCACAAAGTTTGAATGCTGTGTTAGCATCATTTTTTTTAAGGGTGAATCAATGACTAAATTTAATCTATTTTGTTTATTGGGCATATTGATGTGCACCTCTATCTTTGCAAAGAGCGCTGATAACACAGAACGTCATTCGATCAAGTCATCTAGCTTTATCAATAGTCAAACCTGTACTCAATGTCATCAAAAAGAACACAAGCAATGGCTGGGCTCACATCATGAACAGGCGATGCAACAAGCGTCTGACAAAACCGTCTTGGGTGATTTTAATCATTCGACATTTGATTATCAGGGTGAACGCACAACCTTCTATAAAAAAAACGGGCGCTATTTTATTAATACGCCAAGTCCTGATGGAAAGATGCACGACTATACGGTGAAATATACATTTGGAGTGACACCGTTACAGCAATATCTTATTGAACTACCGGGTGGGCGATTACAAGCGTTTACAATTGCTTGGGATCAGCAGAAGAAAAAATGGTTTCACCTTCATCCGCATGAAAAGATCACGGCGAACGATCCCTTGCACTGGTCAAAACTATTTTATAGTTGGAATTCAAATTGTGCGGAATGCCATTCGACAAATTTACAAAAAAATTACAATCCAAAAACAAAAACTTATCACACGACTTGGTCAGAAATTAATGTCGGTTGCCAAGCGTGTCACGGACCTGGAAAGCAACATCTCGAATGGGCCAAAGCCAAACACGCTGGAAAATTCACGACGATTAAAAATAAAGGATTCATCAATCAAACGAAAAAAACAAAACCCCATAACAAGCTCAACATGTGCGCCAGTTGCCATTCGCGTCGTCACGCGGTCAGCGCCAATGATATACCGGGCGAACCGTTCTTTGATCATTTCATGCCAGCGTTACTTCGAAACGATCTCTATCATCCAGACGGTCAAATAAAAGATGAAGTCTTTGTTTATGGATCATTTTTACAAAGTAAAATGTACCGCGCTGGTGTTAGCTGTGTGGATTGCCACAATCCGCATTCATTAAAATTAAAACACACCGGGAACGCGATATGCACACAGTGTCATAATAAGGCATCAACAAAACATTTCAGCGATCTCAATCAAAAAAATTACGATAGTCCGACACACTCTCATCACAAAGCCGGCTCCCCTGGCGCTCAATGTGTTAATTGCCACATGCCTGAAAAAGCATATATGCAAATTGATTTTAGACGTGATCACAGCTTTCGTATTCCTCGTCCCGATCTAACAGAAAAAATCGGCACGCCTAACGCTTGCAATCAATGTCACACAGATAAATCTGCAGCGTGGGCATCAAAAGCGATTCAACAATGGTTTGGCAAAAAAAACTATCCCCAACATTTTGCTGAAGTCTTTGTAAAAGCACGTGCTGGCAAACAAAATGTCGAAGCGGAACTGATCAAGTTGAGCCAAAATAAACAGCAAGCCAACATCGTCCGAGCAACCGCCATTGAATTATTGACGCGCTACAATCGCCCCAACAGTCTTAATGCAAGAATAGCAGCACTGCGCAGTGACAATGTATTAATGCGCGAAACCGCCCTTCGATCACTGGCTGACTTACCGCTCAAAGAACGTATTACTAAACTTGCACCGCTACTAAACGATCCTGCCCGTGCAGTCAGAATCGAAAGCGTGAATATACTTTCTTCCGTTCCCAAGCAACGCATCCCCAAACGTTATCAACAAGCATTCAAACTCGCTCTCAATGAATATGAATCACTTCAAAAATCAAATCTTGATACACCCACAAGCTATTTTAATTTGGGTAATTTATATCAAAAACAAGGCCATACTAAAAAGGCAATTAATGCTTACCAACAATCGATTGATCTCGATAAAACGTTTTATCCTGCGCCGCAAAATTTGGCGAGTGTATTGAATGCAATAGGCCAAAACGATACAGCCACACAAGTGCTTAGCGACGCTATTAAACACAACAAAGAACAAGGTGAACTCTATTATTCTCTCGGGCTTTTGTTCGCCGAAAAAAATGACATGAAAAATGCGATGCCTGCGTTGGCAAAAGCTGCGGCCCTGCTGCCACATCATTCCAGAGTACAATACAATTACGCCCTGGCCTTACAAAAACACGGTAATTTTGAAGCTGCAGAAAACATTTTAACTCAAGCTTATCAATTAAACCCCAGCGATCCAGATATATTATATGCCTTAGCCATTTTACATATGCAACAAAAACACTGGGCGAAAGCACTAGCAGTTGCAAAATCACTTCAGGATTTATTTCCAAAATCCAATCGAATCAAAAAGATGCTTAATTATATTAAGTCACGACAATAAACTGACTTTCTTCAATATCGACAAATGTCATTATCAAAGAAACATAACATGGCCTTATGATTTCTTTGATAATGACATTTGTCGATATTGAAGACAACTGAACCCCATGCTATACTTCTTCAATAATGACATTTGTCGATATTGAAGAAAGGAACCGACTCATGAATCAAGGTCCATTTATAGGTAGAAACTATGAGTTAGAACGCTTAAATGACCTACTAAATAAAAAAACAGCAAGCATTGCT
>DAOUQR010000235.1 GCA_030625525.1 Pseudomonadota bacterium
AACGTGAAGCACAATTTAATTCAGGCGATTATTTTTCTTCCCGCACACTTTTATCATTGACCTTTAAACCGGATGTAAAAATAACGCAACTCATTAAACGCTTTGTCGTACAGGATGATGAAGTGAGTGAAAGCTTGGATGACATTCTTTCAGCCTTTAAACAAAAAGCACAAGCATTTATAGACTTTCTATCGCAAAGCGTAGATTGTCGCGCCTTAGCATCTGATGAAACAACCAGTTTTCTACATCAATGTATCACCGGCACCGATGCATCTCTGCGCATGCCATTTAAAGGCGCGTTTTTAAATACGTATTTAGCGACCCACGATATACAAGCAGGCTTAGCGTTGAAAGTAGGGGGCTATCATCATCGCGTACTCAGTATTGATGGCCTACCCGAATTTAGTTATCCCGGCATTTTAGATTGTTTAAATGACTTCGGCGTTAATTACCGCTGGGCATCCCGCTTTATTGCGCTAAGCCCCCATACCGCACAGGGTTATTTAAAAAAAGCCGAACGCAATTGGTCCTCTAAAGCGATTGGTATATGGGGCACTATTCGCGAATCACTAAATCTACCGACACAACTCGATGAAGCCGCCACTGCAAAAGTAGAGGACATCGCTCAAGCGCAATATGAAAATAACGCCAACTTAAATACCTATGGTTTTTACACGTCAACAATCACGATAGCGGGTCACGACAAAATCAAATGCAACAAAGCAGCTGAAGACATAATAAAAACAGTCAAACGTCTGGGCTACCATATTCGCGATGAAAGCGTGAATCTTTTAGATGCTTACCTAGGTTCTCTACCGGGTCATGGTGGAAATAATCTCAGAAAAAACTTAGTCGATAGCACCTACCTAAGTCATGCACTTCCAACCAGTTCCCGTTATTTAGGCAACCGACAAGCGCCATGCCCCTATTATCCAGAAAATTCTAGCGCGCTCATGCTAACGGCAACCCGCAGCGCAAGACCTTTTTATTTTAACTGTCATGTCGGTGATGTTGGACACACCGCTATCTTAGGTCCAACCGGCAGTGGTAAATCAACTTTAATTGCCGCCTTAATCGCAGCGCACCGTCAATACTCCGATTCACGCATCATCGTACTTGATAAAGATCGCTCAAACGAATGCATTATAAAAGCCTTAGATGGGCAATACTTTACAGTCGATGATCAAGGCTGCCAATTAGCCCCCTTTGCCGATCTGAACAAAGCGTCTCACAACTCGATTGCGCAAGTATCACAATGGTTAATGGAAACCTGTGAATTAATGGGCGTTGAGATGACACCCTCACGACAATCAGTCCTGTTTGAGGCGCTCACACGATTGGCACGCGAGCCAGACAGTTTACGAAAGCTCGACAATTTAATCGTGCAAGATGAAGCCATTGCACAAGTGATAAAAAATCTAAAGACAGGCCCTTTTGCAACATTATTAAATGGCACCAGCAATCAGTTTTTGAAGCAAAGCATCCTTGGTTTTGATCTCAGTCAACTTGTACAAACGGACTGCGTGGGAAAAGATTACAACACACCGGTCATTCGCGCCTTATTTAATAGTCTTGAAAATTTGTTTAAAGACAAGCGACCTACGTTATTAATTTTGGAAGAAGCTTGGCTCTACCTTAAACATCCCTTATTTTCTAACAAACTCGCAGATTGGTTTAAGACATTACGTAAAGCGAATGTGGCTGTCATTTTTGTCTCTCAAGATTTATCGGACATTGTGCAAGCATCAAGTGCCAGCATCATCCAAAATTCTTGCCCGACACGCATCTTTCTACCTAACCCTTCTGCCCAAGAACCATTTATTGCAAAGCTCTATGAAAGTTTCGGTTTAAATGAACGGCAAATTCAAATCTTAAAAGAAGCTGTGCCCAAACAAGATTATTACTACAGTTCCCCTTTGGGGCATCGCTTGTTTCGCCTGGAACTCGGAGAGCTTTCAAAAAGCTTTTTCTGTATTTCAAAGGCTGACGATATTGCGATGTTTCATCGAGTTCGTGATGAATACGGACGCGAATGGATCAGCCATTGGTTGCGCTATAAGAATTTATCCACTTGGGCTGATTTGCTTGATGAACAAAAGGAGCTTCACTATGAGAAAGCTTAAATTAGCATTAATAACAATGAGTTTACTGTTGCCACTGACTAATTATGCATTATTACCGGTCATTGACGTGACCAATGTTGCGAAGTCGAGCATTTTAATTTCCAAAGCTGCGGTGCAAATCGCGAACCAAACCCAGATGATTAAAAATCAAATCTCGAATTTAAAACAACTGCCCGGCAATCAATGGCAACGCATCGCCGCACTCTCTTCACAACTCGACACACTGAATCAACAAAACAAATCATTACTGCGTAGTCTGAATAAAATGAATGGCGATTATGAAAGACAACATCCAAATTTAAACGATGGCAATCTAAAAAAATACGATCCGAATCAATCACAGCAATATTCATTAGACACGATGCATGCCTCATTATCCTCAGTTACTGACTCGGCTATTTTCATGTCGAACCAGAAAAGCTTATTACATAATCTGCATTCACAAAGCCAAGGTGCTAATGGGCAAATACAAGCGATACAAACTGCTAACAATATCGCGCTCGCTAATGTCGAGCAATTACAAAATATACAAAAACTCATCGCGGCGCAAACTCAGGCACAAATTGCGCGTAATGCGCAAAAGGCACAAGAGGAACATTACGTAGAGGTGATGGAGCAAAAAATTTCCGATGACTTACCTAGTCACATGCCTGCTTACAAAAATAATCCGGATTTTGGCTTGATTAAGGATATGCACTGATGGCTATCGATAGTGGACTGATGGATAGCGTTACGAATGAATTTTTTAAAGCGCTATCCAAGGATTATCAACACATTCAGTTGGCCTCAGAGCATGTGTTTTACGCTTTAACGGTCATTCAACTAACCTTGGCATCATTGCGATTAACCTTGTTAGGTGAATCCCTGGAACGTCTGT
>DAOUQR010000312.1 GCA_030625525.1 Pseudomonadota bacterium
CGGTGGCCACTTCATGGTGGTGCGCTTCAACGACTAGCCCCATTTGTTCCATCGTCAAACACATTGCAGCACGGATATCTTGTGAAGAATCAACCGGAGGCACAGGAAAATAACCACCTTGCACACCCGGACGGTGACCAATATTGCCGCCCTCGATCAACTTGCCACTGTTCCAAGCGGCTTCATCAGAATCGACACTATAAGACGCGCAATTCATATCAATTTTCCAACGCACATCATCAAAGATAAAAAATTCAGGCTCGGGTCCAAAATAAGCTGCGTCAGCAATACCGGTCGATTGTAAATAAGCTTCAGCACGGCGAGCAACAGAGCGAGGGTCACGGTCATAACCTAACATGGTATTGGGATCAACTACGTCACAACGTAAATTCAAAGTCGCATCATCACAAAAAGGGTCCATCACCGCCGTTGTGGGATCCGGTCGCAACATCAAATCAGACTGATGGATCTTTTGCCAACCTTTAATAGAAGAGCCATCAAACATTTTGCCATCTTCAAATAAATCTTCATTCATCACATGACTTGGCACACTAATGTGCTGCTCTTTACCCAATGTATCAGTGAATCGTAAATCGACGAATTTAACGTCGTTTTCTTTAATGAGAGTTAAGACTTCTTTGACTGTTGACATGCCGGACACCCCTTGATTTGTATAGTGGCCGAGTCTAACGCAGTGGGCCCAAAAATCAAGCGCCAGCTGGGGTCAGGCCTCAGTCCAGACTCCATTAAACACCAACGGGCTAGCTCCACACAAAAAACTTGATATTTTTTTGCCCGGCCCGTATAATTGCTCACTTTATGCCTACTGATTGCTGTTGTCCAACAACAATAATCCACAGCTTTTCTAGGTTTACTTATGCAGTTTATAAGAGGAACCCGCACAATGCAGAAGAGAAAATTAATACTCACGCTATCGTCTACGTTAATCATGATTGGTTTATATGCCAAACCTGTGAACGCCAATATTAATATCAACAAAGAAGTCAAAATACTCCAACCTCAACTGCCCAACCTGTCACCTAAAGTACTTCGTCTTGCCTTAGATGCCTATCAACATACAGACGCTAAAGGCTTAGTGCGCAAACCCGTATTAACGGTGATCGACTTTACCAAGTCATCGGCTCAAAAACGCATGTGGATCATTGATTTAAAAAATAATACGGTCCCTTTCCATACGTATACGGCGCATGGCCGTAACAGCGGCATGAGTTATGCCAAACATTTTTCGAATAAAGTGGGTAGTCATGAAAGCAGTATCGGTACCTTTCTAACCGCGAACACGTATTATGGTCACGATAATTATTCTCTGCGTTTAAAGGGCTTAGAAAAAGGTGTGAATGACCATGCATTCCGTCGCAGTATTGTGATCCATGGTGCTTGGTATGCGAATCCAGATTTTATTCATCGTTACAAACGCATGGGCCGTAGTTTCGGATGCCCGTCTGTACCTCAAAAAATCGTCCGCCCACTCATTAATAAAATCAAGAATGGCTCGGTTGTCTTCGCTTATTATCCGAATAAACAATGGCTGAAACACTCGACCTATTTGTAAAAAATTTTGTAGAATGCAGAAAGTTACCCCATCTTTCTGACTATATTTCGGAGTGAACTCCAGATTTTGGCTCGAATTTCGGAATGCATTC
>DAOUQR010000191.1 GCA_030625525.1 Pseudomonadota bacterium
GGTGACATCAAAAACAGAACCAACACGCCGGTTGTTCTTCTCTGTAAAAATGCAACCGAAACACAAATGAACGCGTATTATGCGCATGGCGCATCCGTTTGTTTGAATCACTCGCTTCGCCACAAACAAATTTACAACGCACTGCTCAATGTATTAGTGCCCCATAATACACAAC
The DNA here is from genome assembly GCA_030625525.1 of Pseudomonadota bacterium. Classification (GTDB taxonomy): domain Bacteria; phylum Pseudomonadota; class Gammaproteobacteria; order DAOUQR01; family DAOUQR01; genus DAOUQR01. Next base: position 176 of record DAOUQR010000191.1, read on the forward strand.
CTACGCCCAGTGAAAATATCACGCATCCCAAAGTAACTCACTCTATACCGCGCGCAAAAATTTTAATCGCAGAAGATAACCCAACTAACTTATTATTGTTTACAACATTAATAGAACAGCTCGATGCAAAAGTTATTTCAGCTGTTGACGGCGAAGAAGCAGTCAAACTTGCCAACCGACATGCCTATGATCTAATTATCGTAGACGTTCAAATGCCACGTAAAAATGGTATCCAAGCAACTAAAGAAATCCGCGAATCATCCAAATATAATTGCGACACTCCGATTATTGCCATCAGCGCATGCATCACACAAAATGATGCTTCGGATCTAGAAGAAGCGGGTATCAATGCCTGGTTAGAAAAACCCATTGATGCTGAAAAATTACAAGAACTCATCGTTAGTCTATTAAAACAAGGCGCTCCAGTTGTGTATAAAAATAACAGACAAAAACAAGAATTATCAACACCTCTTCAAGCGATTGATTGGAAAAAATCCGTAGAAATCATGGCAGGCAAACCTGAGTTAGCAAAAGATATTTTAACTCAGTTTTTAGCCGAGCTCCCCGAAAGCAAACAAGATATTTCACAAGCATACAAAGCTAACAACTTAGACGATTTGCTAACCCACATCCATAAATTACATGGCGGTTGCTGCTACTGTGGCGTCCCACAATTAAAAGCAGCAGCACGTAATGTTGAAGTTCTATTGAAATCGGGGAACATTGAGCAGCTGGACAATAATTACCAACAATTAATATCAGCAATTGACGCGGTATTAAAAGAAGCAGAAACTAAAGAATATTAATGCTGTTGTTGCGACGATGACTTCTGAACTTTTGGTTGGTCTTCAACAAGCCACATCGGGGATAAAGACTGTGTTTTGTATTTATCATAGATCTCTTTAGCACTAACAAAGTCATCTTTGCCTAACAGATCCATCACATGTTTACGCACACTATCGGGTAATAAAGCGACCATAAAAACCTCCAACGCTTACTTCAAAAACTCAAACAAATATTAGCATTTTTTGCCCAGCGATTGACAGAGCCGACATCTGAAGGGGCCGTAAGATATTCGCCATCACATCATGCCTGACACAGAGCGCCATCACGCCATCACATCATGCCTGACACAGAGTGTTTCCCGAATAAAACCAACAAATCAAGAGCTCATCACATCATGCCTGACACAGAGTGTTTCCCGAATAAAACCAACAAATCAAGAGCTTACAAATCTCAACATGCCGTATCAGACCCCGAAAGGCCCTTTTAATACCATTGATTTCAAGCAATTGATTGACAAACCACCAGTTAATGTTTAATAATTGCACTTTTGTTACGGGCGCTCAAATGCAGTTAAGCGATAAACCCACCCTCTCGTTAGCACCGATGATGGACTACACCGATAGACACATGCGCTATTTGATTCGTTTAATGAGTCAACACGCACTCTTGTATACCGAAATGGTAACGACCGGTGCCATTTTGCATGGCAACCGCGCTCTATTTTTGAAGTATCACCCCTTGGAACATCCGCTAGCTTTGCAACTAGGAGGCAGTGATCCCACTGATTTAGCGGCAGTCTCACGCATCGCAAACGACCAAGGTTTTGATGAAATTAATTTAAATATCGGCTGCCCCAGTGACCGTGTTCAAAAAGGCCGTTTCGGGGCTTGTTTAATGGCAGAGCCGGAGCTCGTTGCAGAATGCATTCATGCCATGCAGAAACACTGTCAGATACCTGTCACCGTTAAAACGCGCATAGGCATCGACGATCATGACAGCTATGCTTTTTTAACGCATTTTATCGATACTGTCGCGGCGACCGGCTGCAATACATTTATCATTCACGCAAGAAAAGCCTGGCTACAAGGGCTCAGCCCAAAAGAGAATCGCACAGTCCCTCCCCTATCCTATGACAGTGTTTACGATCTAAAAAAAGACTACCCGCACTTAAACATCCAAATCAACGGCGGCATCCAAAAACATGAACAGATCCAAGAGCATCTCAAACACGTCGATGGCGTGATGCTCGGCCGCGTGGCCGTCAATCATCCGTATTTATTTGCTGAAATTGATCAACGTTATTTTAACGTAAACAAAGCCATGGTCAGTCGCGAAGAGATCCTAAATAAATACATCGACTACGCAGAAAAAGAATTGCAAGAAGGCGCACCATTAAGACACTTAACCAAGCCTCTACTGGGTTTATACAAAGGCCAACCGGGTGCTAGAAAATGGCGTCAAGTCCTAAGCCAAGCATTCCCTCCAACATTAGGCCTTGAAATAATCCAACAGGCTTTAGCAGCGCAAAAATCAGCGATAACTAAGCTCGTCGAACTCTAGGAATGAGATTGCATGCTGCAAATATCGGTCGACAACTGATATTTATGAGATGCAATATAATTCTAGCATCGGCAGTTAAAGCCATAACGGGTAAGATGGGGTCAGGCCGGAGGCCGGCCCCCTGTTAAGGCAACATGTTTTAACAAGCTGTCATAATACTTGGGCAGACCCGTCCGCTAAAACACTGACGGTGATATCGTCGGTATGCTTACGTTTGTTCGCGATCGCAGCTGGTCGACCGCTTGGCTTGTTCTAACAACTAGATTGCACGCATATTCAGATACTCAGCCGCTAGTTGTTCTTTAGCATTCAAAAAATCATCCTTGGAAGCATTATTTTTTAAGTCATATCTATATGTAATTTTTTCTTCTTTAGTTTCTTGAATGGATGCAATTGTTGCCTTCTTAAAAAAACCGACTCTGTTGTCATATAGCTTTTTTAGACTCTGCGTTATCTGCTTCATTGCGGTATATGCAGTAGTTGAGTCAGTTAACTTTGCTTTCAGGGATGGACGTGACAACAAGCTATCGTTACTGCCTGTATTTTCTATGGCTATCTTGAGATCACCCAATAAATCTGAAAAGCTATGGCGGAAACCACTACTGAACTCATTAATTTGTTCATCAAGATGAGTGGATAAAAGATCAACTGTCATATCAACTTCGAGCATTTTTTCAATGACTACATGAAACGCGTTTCGTCGATTATAATAATCTTCGCCAGAATAATTACCTGTGAAAAAACGAACTAAACGATTTGTTTTATTCGCGCGTTCTGATAAATATAGATTAATCTTTTCAATTACATTTATCACAGCAACTGGGTTGGCTTTTTCTGATAAGTCAAGCTCAGCCTCCTCGTCGTCTCCCATTTTTTCGTTAAAGACTTCATTAAATTGCTCGATCGACATTTTATATACAGCGTTGTCACCATTTTTAAATTG
>DAOUQR010000023.1 GCA_030625525.1 Pseudomonadota bacterium
GGTTGTATTTATCTCGAGAAAAATATTCCCTCGCGGCAGATGCCTTTTCAAAAGCGAACACCTTAAAACCTAACAATACACAATACTTATTGAATTTTGCTCAGAGCCTGTTTTTTCAACATAAACAAAACTTATCTGACAAAGCTAAGCGGTTAATTAAATCGGTATTAAATAAAGAGCCAAACAACCCTTTTGCTCATAATTTAATTGCAGCGAATGCTTACTTGCATCAGGATTATCAAACCGCGATTTCTGAGTGGGAAAGCATGCTTAAGCTCATGCCGGCAAACTCACCGGATGGTCAGCAATTATTGCAAGCCATCGCCGCAGCACAGAAAGCATTATTGACACACCAGAAGGTTTCTAAGTGATGAGTAAGCAACAGCCATCGATTATGTTTATTGCCGGAGAAGCCTCGGGTGATAGCCACGCGGCATATTTAATCAAAGAGATACTGGCCGAAAAACCCAATATACATTGTTTTGGTATCGGTGGTGACGAAATGCAAAAAGCTGGTGCGGATATTCATTTTAATTTGGCAAAATATGGTGAGTTTGGCATTAGAGAAATTCTTAAAAATATTTGTATGTTTTACCGTGTTTTTAAATGGGTGAAGCAAACATTAAAAGAACAAAAACCGGATTTATTAGTGTTGGTTGATAATGCCGGATTTAATTTGCGAGTCGCTAAAGTTGCAAAGCGCTTAGGCATTTCGGTTTTTTATTTTATTAGCCCGCAAGTCTGGGCATCGCGGGCAGGGCGCATCAAAACGATTCGGGAGAATGTTGATCATATCGCGGTGATCCTCCCATTTGAAAAAGCACTTTATGAAAAGCACGATGTCCCGGTTAGCTATGTCGGGCATCCGCTATTAAGTACGGTCGTCACCAGCATGGATGAACAAACAGCAAGAGCACACTTCGGTTTAAAATCAGATTCACGTGTTATCGGCCTTATGCCGGGCAGTCGTCCCAGTGAGATCAAGCGTTTAATGCCGATTATTTATGACAGTGCCAAGCGCTTATTAACCGATTATCCTGATTTGGAATTTATTTTACCTGTCGCCAGTAGTTTATCGGTTGCGAAAATCCAAGAACATTTACCCGCTAACGATTTACCGATCCACTATATTCATGACCACCGCTACGACGCATTGAGTCTTTGCCATAGTGTGATCACCTCATCGGGTACAGCAACCTTAGAGCTATCGTTGCTCGGTAAGCCAATGGTGATTATCTATCAAGTTTCGGCATTAACCTATCATGTCGGTAAGTACCTTGTAAAAATATCATCCATGGGATTATGCAATCTACTCAGTGATACCCCCTTTATACCCGAACTTTTCCAAGAACAGGTGAATGCGGACAACATAGTGCATGAGATAAAGCGCTACTTTGATGATGAGGTTTATTACAGTGCCACTCAGGCCAAACTACTGACGATAAAACATAACTTAGATAGACCCGAAGACCAGCGCTCAACCAGTGAATTAATTCTTGATCGAGTTGCCAGTTGATTTTTCACCTCTATTTGTGGAAAATAGCGAACTTACATTACGGATAATATTAAATCTAAGGACTTAGACATGGATCAGAATCGTTTTTTTCCACTTTTGATTTCTCTAGCGTTATTAGTGCTGAGCGCTCCATTTTTTCTGAATACCCCCTTAAGTGGTTGGATTTTTAATACGATGGGATTGTTGGCCGTTCTTTCTGCCCTTTATAGTATTTCTAATGATAAACGTTACTTCACTCTGGTCGCACTCATCGCAGTTATTAACATCATTATTCATGCGGTGAATGCGTTAACAGCCTACCAGCATCTATGGCTAATGCTTATAGATCATGTGACTTTGTTATTGCTGATTAGTCTAGTTATTTATTTTGTATTTTTCGCTTTATTTGAACGTCATCGTATTACAGCTGGGTCTATTTACGCAGCTATGTGTATTTACCTGATCCTAGGGATCTTTTTTGGTCTTATGTACGCTTCTGTTGAACTCTTGATCCCTGGATCTTTTCATTTTAAATATGTAGCGCTTCAAAGTGAGACGCCCATGATGTTGAAATTTCATCTTGTTACCTTTAGCTACGCAACGCTTACCACCGTTGGGAATGCTCAAATCGTTGCTATCAAACCCTTTGCTGAAGCTTTAGTTGTCATTGAAGAGATCGTTGGCGTGTTTTATTTGGCGGTATTGATCGCTCGCTTAGTGACGGGGCTCTCCGTAGTGTATAAAGAACAAATTTGATCGCTTTAGCTTGATCCTATGGCCGAGTCAGCTATTATTCATACCTATACACTTTATAAATGGATTGACGCATGACTTGGGGACTACGAGCTTTCTTTATAGTTTTTGGCCTGTTTACCGCTTATTTGTTGTATTTGTTGATAACGCCAACATTCTTTGAGCAAACACCACAACCTCTGGGCTCTAACCCCGCGTTAACGCAAGTTGAAAAGTACTTACCTGAGCAAGGCATTGTTTATGCCCTTATTATAGATACCCGTGGTGCCGCTACAATCAGTGAAAATAAAGTCTTAAGTGGTGAAGATGGCATTCTCTTTTTAGCTATCCCTGAAAAAATTCGTATTGAAAAAGAGCCGCTTTATATTTTTAATAATTTATCAAGTCTTGCGCAGTTTGATAAAGATCAAAATGGTGCAATCAATCGCAGTGATGGGATCTATAAATACCTTAGATTGGGCCATTTAGATACTCGCAATAAACGTTTAGTTATTCAAACACTTAATCAGGCTGGTATTGCCGCAATCACCATCAATGCACACCATTTGGCGCTAGAATTGGCGGGTAAAGAAGAACGCCATCTTCATAACGTTGGCGAAGTGATTTATGATACCGGCTTACAACGCCTAGCAGTCCTTATGCCGATACACACTCGCTATCTTCGAGACGTTAAAATCGAAAATAAATAGCAAATCTATCGACGAACAGGTCTTTATCTTTATTTTTTTTGGCAACTATTTGCCAGACTGCTTTGCCGCATCAAAGTAGGTTTCTTCTAACATCCTGAAAAACAAGCAATAATCATCCTGGCATAGCCATTGCAACTTACACTGCAAAGTGAAAGAGGATTAAAGCAATGCCAGTCAATCTCAACAACATTTTTGGCGTACATGAACAAGCCTTATTAGTGCGAGCTAAAAAGGCGGAGTTGATTGCTAATAACATTGCTAATGCTGACACACCTGGATATAAAGCGCGTGATATTGATTTTCGAGACGTCTTAAAAAATGCAGAGACCAATACCGGTCAGTTGCGTCAAACCAATTCAAACCACATTAGCCAATCACCGTTGCCAATGCAAATGGATATGAAGTATCGCATTCCTGTTAGCGCATCAATGGATGGTAATAGCGTAGATACTCAATTAGAAACCGCAGCATTTTCAGATAACGCATTACGTTATCAAGCCACACTGCAATTTATTAGTGGTCGAATGAAAAGCTTGATGACTGCATTGAAGGGAGAGTAGCCATGTCATTATGGAATATTTTTGGTGTAGCCGGTTCCGGAATGAGCGCGCAAACAATGCGGTTGAATACTACTGCGAGTAATTTAAGTAACGCAGACATTCCAGCTAAGAGTGCTGACCAAGCTTATAAAGCGCGTTACCCAGTTTTTCAAGCCGCATTACAAGATGCAGTGGGTGGAATGAAGGAACAACAACCCGGCGTTAAAGTTACCGGACTTTATGAAAGTAACGCAGAGGCGAGAAAGGTATTCAATCCAAACCATCCCATGTCAGACAAGGAAGGCTACGTGTATTTTCCAAACGTAAACGTTGTAGAAGAAATGGCAAATATGATTTCAGCGTCACGTTCTTATCAAATGAACGTGCAAGTGATGAGTACGACCAAGCAAATGTTATTACGAACATTGCAATTGGGACAATAAATTTTTTATATGGATATAAAAATGGAGCAGGCGTATGAGCGGTATAAATAATGTTGGCAGTACATTTTCGGAACTTGGTTTAGGCGCACCCTCTGGTGGTAAAGAGAGTGAGTTGGGCCAGGCGGATTTTTTAGAATTATTGGTTTCACAGATGCGAAATCAAAATCCACTCGAGCCAGAAGGCAATGGTGAATTCATTTCTCAAATGGCCCAGTTTGGTACGGTCGATGGCATCAATAAAATGCAAGAACAGTTAGGCGGTTTAGTCGGCTCATTACAATCGGGTCAAGCTTTACAGGCAACAGCCTTAGTCGGGCGCTCAGTCTATGTGCCAGGTAATACCGGGCAATTGGATGCCGGAGGTTCAATTAAAGGCGCCGCTCAAATTGATACAAGCGCAAGCGATATTACAATGCAAATTTACAATCAATCCGGCGAATTAGTGCGAACCATGCAAATGGGCTCTAGCACATCAGGCTCACTTGATTGGACGTGGGATGGCAAAAATGAATCAGGAGAAGCCTTACCCGCCGGAAACTATGGTGTTAAGGCCGAGGGCTTTGTTGGCGGCGAACGAAAAGCATTTAGTACCTTAGTCGCAGCCAATGTCGACAGCGTAACACTTGGTACGAATGGTGCAGGTATAAAACTGAATATCGCCGGCGTCGGTAGTCTAGCATTAGACCAAGTCGCACGGATTAATTAATTTAAAGGAATGTTGTAATTAAGGAGCAAGACCATGACATTTAACTCAGCACTTAGTGGAATTCAGGCAGCAACCAGTGAACTCAATGTGATTGGTAATAATGTTGCGAATTCATCGACCACCGGTTTTAAATCATCCAGCGTTTTATTTTCCGATGTGTATGCATCATCCGCGTTGGGAACAAGTTCGAACGCGATTGGTAGTGGGGTGAGACTGTCCTCGGTTAAACAATCCTTTAGCCAAGGTAATATTAGTTTTACGAATAACAATTTGGATTTGTCGGTGAGTGGTCAAGGGTTTTATCGCTTGAATGATTCGGGGAGTGTCGTGTTTTCACGAGCTGGTAGTTTTGGCATTGATAGAGAAGGGTTCATTGTTAATAGTAGTGATCAACGACTAACAGGATTGCTGGCAGATAACGCCGGTAATATTACCGGTGCACAAGGCGATCTGAGGGTGGATGCTGCAAATATTGAACCGACGTCGACGAGCAGTGTCGGTGTGGGTTTTAATGTATCTTCAACCACTACGCCACCAGCGGTTGCCTGGGTAGGTTCGCCAAATTTCGGTGACCCACCGCCATCGCCCGATACCTATAATAACGTGACATCAAATACGGTGTATGACAGTTTAGGGAACTCGCATATTATGTCGATGTATTTTATTAAAACGCCCACGGCAAATCAGTGGGATGTGCGCGCACAAGTGGATGGTGTTGATGTGGATGCTGCACCCGCTGCAGCACCGTTTACACAAGTTTATAATTCTGATGGTAGTTTTAATGCCGCCAGTTCTGAAGGGATCTCTGTTAATTGGGCCCCATTGGATGCCTCAGGTAATCCCAATGGTGCCACGACACCTCAATCAATCGCTGTAACGCTTTCTGATTCAACTCAGTTTGGTGCGCCATTTTCAGTGCAATCAATGTTGCAAGATGGTTTTACGACAGGTCGACTTGATAGTGTTGATGTGGGAACCAACGGGCTTATTTTTGGACGTTACACCAACGGTCAATCACGTCCGATGGGACAACTCGTCTTAGCGAATTTTACCAACGTGAATGGTTTGCAAGCTTTAGGCGATACTTCTTGGGGAGAAACATTTACCTCGGGCCCTCCTTTAGTGGGGTCACCCGGATCAGCCAGTTTAGGTGTTATTCAGTCGGGCGCATTAGAAGATTCAAATGTGGATTTGACCAATGAGCTTGTAAAAATGATCACAACACAACGAAATTTTCAAGCGAATGCACAAACGATTCGAACGGCTGACCAAGTGACGCAAACGATTATTAATATACGTTAATCAGAATGATTGGGGAGAACGTAGATGAGTGATGCATTGTATGTAGCAATGACCGGCGCAAAGCAAACTTTAATTGCGCAATCAGTCAATGCAAATAATCTCGCCAATACAAAAACAGTAGGGTTTCGCGCTGATATGTATAATGCAAACAGCGTGGCCCTTCTGGGTGAAGAGCTTCCATCGAATGTCTATTCTGTTTCTGAAAAACCAACGCCTAATTTAAGTCCGGGTGGCTTGATGACAACCGGACGTGAATTAGATGTTGCGATCAATGGTTCGGGCTATATCGTAGTCAAAGCACCTAACGGTGAAGAAGCAATGACTCGAACCGGAGATTTTCAAATTAATGCGAATGGTTTATTAACAACGGGGGCAGGGCACCCTGTGATGGGAAATGGTGGTCCCATTGCCATTCCACCCGCTGAAAAAATACAAATTAGCGATGATGGCACTATCCATATTTTGCCTGTTGGCGCTGAAAAAACGGCAATGGCAACCTTAGATCGGATCATGCTCGTTAATCCTGATCCAAAAAACATTATCAAAGGTGAAGACGGTTTGTTACGTGATTCACAAGGAAAAGGGTACGTTGCTGACTCGTCAGTTAAAGTAACCACCGGCGCATTAGAAAGCAGTAACGTTAACGCCGTTGAAGCAATGGTAAATATGATTTCACTCGCACGTCAATTTGAAATTCAAATGAAAATGATGCAGAAAATAGATGAAAATGAAAATCAATTGGCACAGTTAATGCAAACTAATCTATAAGATTCAAAGATAAAAAAGGAGTTTGTTATGCATCCAGCACTATGGATAGGAAAAACCGGTTTAGATGCAATGCAAATGGATGTGAGTGTTATTACCAATAATCTCGCAAACGTGAATACCATTGGTTTCAAACGCGGACGTGCCGTCTTCGAAGATTTGCTTTATCAAAACATACAGCAACCCGGTGCACAGTCATCGCAAGATACTAATTTTAACAGCGGTTTAATGTTAGGAACCGGTGTAAGAGCCGTCGCGACACAAAAAATGTTTACCGAAGGCAGCGTGATTAATACGAAAGCGCCGCTAGATTTAGCCATTAATGGACGTGGTTTTTTTCAAGTGTTGTTACCCGATGGAACGCAAGCGTACTCCAGGGATGGCCAATTTCAAATGGATAATTCGGGACAAATCGTGACGTCAAAAGGGTATGTGTTACAGCCACCCATCACGATCCCCGAAGGATCTGAGAGTATTACCATTGGTACGGATGGAACCGTCTCTGTGTCTGAAGCGGGTAACGCGTCACCCACCCAAGTCGGGCAATTACAGTTAAGTGATTTTATCAATCCCGCCGGTTTACAACCGATGGGTGAAAATCTTTATCGCGAAACGGCTTCTAGCGGTACACCACAAACCGGTAATCCAGCCTCTAACGGAACAGGTTTATTATTACAAGGAGCCTTAGAAGCATCCAATGTAAACGTGGTCGAAGAATTAGTGAGTTTAATCGAAACGCAACGTGCTTATGAAATGAATTCAAAGTCAATCGAAACTGTTGACAACATGTTGCAATTTGTAACGCAAACTTTATAAGTGAGTGACTAGATATGTGGAGCAAACGATTAGTATTAGTTTCTTTAGGATTCGCACTGATGGGTTGTGAGACGTTTAAGCAAGAATATCCTAATGATCCCGCGTTTGCTCCCATTTTACCGATAAAAACGGCAAAGCCGGTTCCCGCAAGTGGTTCTATTTATGATAGACGGACATCGCTAGCTTTATTTGAAACTTTACGAGCGCGTCGAGTAGGGGACATTTTAACGGTTTTATTAGTTGAAAAAACCGATGCTCAGAAAAAAGCGACAACGGATCAGCTAAAAAATGATTCCATTGATATTAAAAATTCAACGATGCTCGGGAAGCCGATTGATCTTGGCAATGGTCGTAATTTTTCATTCAAGCTCGATGCTGATCGTCAATTTAATGGTAAAGGCGAAAGCAAACAAAATAATAAATTAAGCGGTACGATTTCCGTGACGGTGACGGATGTTTTAGATAATGGAAATATGATTGTCCGCGGTGAAAAATGGATCAAGCTCAATCAAGGTAAAGAATATATTCGTTTGGCAGGCATTGTACGCGCCGCAGATATTACACCAGAAAATACGATAACATCCGATCGCATCGCGAACGCCCGAATTGCATACAGTGGGACAGGGCAGGTTGCGAATACCAATGTACAAGGTTGGCTGAGCCAATTCTTTAATACGGTGTTTTTTCCTTTTTGATTTCCAGAAGAAGTAGTGCAAGAAGATATGAAGAGTAACGAGTTGGTGACATGTGGAGATCTGACACCATGCCCACCATGCCTCAACAAATGAATAAAAACATGTGTGCTATAATGCAGCTTATATTTCACTACTGTAAGCGTATTCATGTATTTTGCTCAAACATTCTTAATCCCCAAAATAAAAGCATATTTGATTAATCACGGTCGAGAACGTTTTGCTGATGAATTGAGTCCGGGTTATTGTGCTGGATTGTCATTGTTATTCTTGTATCTTGCGTCGAAAAAACAATTCCAGAAATTCCAAGATTTATTAGTATATTTAGCTAACTGGGATCCGGAACCAGATAAAACTATAGCAGCTACAATTAATAAGATAAAAAGAACATCTGAATGGCAAAAAGCAAATCGAGTATTGAGTGAATATGTTGCTCAACATCCTGAAACAATCAACTTGCCCTATATTAGGCAAATCGAAGTAGTAAGGGAAGCTGGTTTATTCGAAAAAGGAACTGAAAACCTTCTTAAAAGGGCTATCTTTCCTGAGGACTCCACAATTGAAAAAATATTTGGTGCAATTGAGTGGCTGCAGAAAAATAGACGTTATTTGCAATTAGCAGGGCATAGCGTAGTTAGTAATACTATTATTGATATGATAGCTCCAAATGCGATTCCACATGAATTTGAGGTAGTTGCCTATCAAAATTCACTCATTGTAGAACATGATGAAATCAGCAAACTTCTAGATTTATTTCCT